>JAWOHC010000291.1:0-8148 GCA_046496275.1 Gillisia sp. | reverse complement strand
CCGTCCATGGAGAATACCCCATCTGTCACGATCAATTTAAAACGTGCTCCTTTTTCATTTGCAGCGATCAATTGTTTTTCCAAATCCTCCATATTGCCGTTCTCATAGCGAAATCGGGCTGCTTTACATAAGCGCACTCCATCTATAATGGAAGCGTGGTTCAGGGAATCGGAAATTATTGCATCTTCTGCAGATAACAAGGGTTCAAAAATCCCCCCGTTAGCATCAAAACATGCAGCATACAGGATGGTATCCTCTGTTTCGTAGAAATCTGCAATAGTCTTTTCAAGGTCTTTATGGATATCCTGAGTACCGCATATAAAGCGAACACTGGACATTCCAAAACCGTGTGAATCCAGCGTGTCCTTTGCAGCTTTAATGACCTCAGGGTGTGAGGACAGCCCAAGGTAATTATTCGCGCAAAAATTGATCACTTCCTGCCCTGTAGAAATTTTAATAACAGCTCCCTGCGGAGAAGTAATTATGCGTTCTTTTTTGTAAAGACCATCTTCCTTAATTTGATCTATTTCTTTTTGTAAATGTTCTTTTATTGCTCCGTACATTGTTTTCTGTTTTTTACAAAATTAATCATCTTTTACACAAAAGTGAGGTTCACCTCTTCATTTATATAAATCAATATTTTATTGATCACTTCAAAATTCATCAATGAAAGCACTTCGGCATATTGGTTCATCTGGGCGATATGACTATCGCTAACATTTCCGGTTTTATAATCCATGATAGTTACCAACTTTCCGTCAAAGATCAATCTATCCGGTCTCAATAGTTCTCCATCCGGACTTATGATGTCCCGTTCCCGGTAAATTTTTGACTCCTTTAAAAAATACGGACTTAGCTCGGGATGGGAGATTACCTGCTGTAAAATTTCTTTTATTTCCATCGTTTCATTCAATTCCAGGTTTTCTTTTTCTGAAAATTTTTCCAATGCAGTTTGGATATCTTCCGAAGTATCTATTTCAGAAAGAATATCGTGGATCAAATTCCCTCTTTTAATAGCTTCTTCCCTGGCCGATCCCCATACAGCGCCCGAGCTGGTCATTAATTTCACGGCATTTGATGTGGTTGGGGAAGAATAATACTTTTCCTGGCGAATTGTTTCAGCAGCTATTTCTTTCTTATAATTGGAAAGTACTTTCTCTCCAAACTCATAAATCTTGCTTTCATTCCACAGTTGCAAGGATTTCAGGAAACCAATCAATAATCCTGATACCTTTTTTTCATCTTCCTCGCCTTTACTGTTCAGTTCGTAATTTGAGATCACGTATAATTGTTGAGAAGCCCTTGTAAATGCCACATACAGGATATTGATATTGTCAAACTCGGTTTGATCTACCCTTTCCTGATAAGCGAACGCTTCAAATTCACCCCAATTCTTCATCTTTTCTGAAGCTTTTAAATATCCCACGGGAATATCATCAAGATTTTCCGGAAGGGGAACCCAAAGATAATCGCGGCTTACATCCCGCAGTTTTGTATTAGCGAACGGATAGATCACCACCGGAAATTCCAGGCCTTTGGATTTATGAATGGTCATGATTTGAACCGCATGTTCGGTTTTTGGGGCAACGATGCTCAATTTTCCCGCTTCCTGTTCCCAAAGTTCGAGATACGCCGGGATTCCAGTGAAGTTTTTTGAGGTTTTCTCAAAGATAAAATCCAGGTAAAATTGAAGGTAAGCATCCGATTTTTCAATAAGTGAAAAACTCCTGATAATATATTCTGCCGCTTCATAAAGCGTTAAAACCTTCAGTTTTGCAAGATCAAAAGCGATATCATATTCTTTTAACCAATCAAAAAACTGGCTGCCATTATATCCCAGGTTTTGCTCAAGATTCCTATGCGGATTTTCAATATCCAGTTTAATATTGAGATAATTTAAGATGTGCCATTTCAAATTTTTATCCTCACTGGTCAATGAAAATTCAAAAATGGCATTGATGAAATTAACTTCGGGAGAGTTGGAAACCAGCAGGGATTCTGATGAAACAATTGAAATTCCCTGTTCGCTTAAATAGTGTGCTATTGCAAAACTCTGGCTTCGGGTTCGGGTCAACACACAAATATCGCTTTTTGACATTCCCTGGCTTTCCAGATCCTTTACTATTTCAAAAACCCGTTCTGGCTGAAGTTGCAGTTCTTCCTCTTTATTTTCGGCTTCCATAAAAGAGATGTTCACATAGCCCGGAAATTCCTTAATAACCTTTTGGGAACTGGACTTAAATAATTCACTGTAAACAGGGTTTTCAAATTTCCCAGATACAAATTCAAAAAATGAATTGTTGAATGCTACTATTTTTTCCGCACTTCTGTAATTATTGGGCAGGTTGATAATATGTTTTTCTGTGGCAAAAGGGTTTTCTTCGGCATAAAGATCTATGAACTGCTCTGCCTTTCCACCCCGAAACCTATAGATAGATTGTTTGGCATCTCCAACAATGGTAAGCGTTGCGTGTTCATTATTTAAATGTTCGCTGGAGAGGGCATGGTCTATTAAGGGAATAATATTTTTCCATTGCATCTCCGAGGTATCCTGAAATTCATCTATAAAATAGTTCTTGTAGCGTTCCCCCAGTCGTTCATATATAAAAGGAGCGGGTTGCTGGTTGATCTCTGCCGCGATTGTTGGGTTAAAGTCTGAGATCAATACCAGGGAGCGTTCTTTCTTGATATTTTCAATTTCTGCTGAAATTTCACTCAATAAGGAAAGCGGGTTTAAATTTTTGATGATTTCCTTTAAATATTCCCTTCTGAAAATCCCTGCTCTGGAAGTTTGAAAAAGCAATATGATTTGAGGCTGATAGTGATCCAGAACCGCTTTTTTATTTGCAGCAACTGCTTTGGAATAAAGCGGTTTATCCTGAATTTCCTCTTGCCATTTAGCGCCAAACGGACCTGAATAATCCTTTAAACTGATTTTTTCGAAATATTTAAAAAGGTATCCTCCATTAAAATTTGCTTTTTCCAAACCTTCCTGATTAATCAGTTCAAAAAAACCTTCGGCGGTATCGGTAATAATTTTTTCGGTTGTTATTACCTCTTCTTTCAATTTTTTCGAGAAATCTTCAAAATCCTGTAACGTTTTGCCTTTTAGAAGGGCAACATATTTTTGATGATTTTCCTGTGTTAGCAACGCCGAAAATTCAAAAAGGTCTTTTGAGATATCCCAGCTTTTATCATCATCGGCCTTTGAAATGGTATAATTAAGCAGCGCTTTTGTGAGTTTTTTATCCTCTCCGGCACGGCTTATAACCCTGTCCACAGCTTCTTTAAGAACCTGTTTTATATTCAATTCCACTTCAAAATTCACCGGGATCCCAAGATCTTTTGCGAAAGTCCGGATAATTTTATGAGTAAACCGGTCTATCGTGGAAATGTCAAACGCGGCATAATTATGCAGGATGCTTTTAAGGATTTTTCTTGATTTCTGGTTAATTTCAAGAGGAGTCATTCCTGTTTCCTTCGCCAAATCATTAAGTAAATTTTTGAAATTTTCAGGGCAATCTTCCTGTGCCAATGCATTCAAATTAAGGATCACCCGGGATTTCATTTCGGCAACCGCCTTGTTGGTAAAGGTGATGGCAAGAATATTTTTATAGGAATCGTTTTTTAGGCCATTAAAAAGCAATAAAAGGTATTGCTTTACCAGGGTATATGTTTTTCCGGAACCAGCAGATGCATTATAAACCGTAAAAGTGTTAGGGCTATTCAATATTCGATTTTTTTAGAAGATTTGGGAGTATAGCTATAAATTTTAAATTATTGCTCTATAAATACAATCTTTAAGTAATTTATAACACAAAATTATTTTTAATAATGGGCTTAAACCTTAGATTTGGGAAAATGTTTGAATAATAACAAAAATAGATATAATTATGGCTTTTGAATTACCAAAATTAAAATATGCTTTCGATGCATTAGAACCTCATATAGATGCAAAAACAATGGAAATTCACCACGGGAAACATCACGCTGGTTACACTTCTAAATTGAATGCTGCCATTGAAGGGACAGATCACGAAGGTAAAACTATAGAGAATATTCTTAAAAACCTTGATAAAAGTAATGCCGCCGTTAGAAATAATGGAGGTGGGTATTACAATCATACTTTATATTGGGAGATCATGTCTCCAGATGGAGGTGGGAAACCTGAAGGGGATCTTGCAAAGGCTATAGATGCCGCTTTTGGATCTTTTGACGCCTTTAAAGATAAATTCTCCAATGCCGCTGCCGGACAATTTGGTTCAGGTTGGGCTTGGTTGTGTGTTCACGAAGGAGGAAAAGTTGAAATTTGTTCTACTCCAAATCAGGATAACCCATTAATGCCGGGTGTTGGATGTGGCGGAGTTCCTGTTTTAGGAATTGATGTTTGGGAACATGCATATTATTTACATTATCAAAATAAACGTCCGGATTATATCGAAGCATTTTTTAATGTTATAGACTGGAAAGAAGTTGCATCAAGGTATGCGAAAGAAAAATAGATAAAATATATAGTTATTTCAAAAGCCTGCCGCAATCGTGGCGGGCTTTTTTTTTTGCTTTAAAATGAAAAAAGGCGGACGAGTGTCCACCTTTTTTGCCCCAAATCTACCATATACTTAACCTACTTATGCAATGGTGAGCGCAAGGTATTAAATAATATTCAATGGAAAAAGGATTTTAGCTAAACGGCATATATTTAAGTCGTACACTATATAAAACACTTTTTCGGGAAGGTTATTGATCCTAAATGACGGGGAATTCTTATAATTTATTGGACATAAAAAAAGGCAGACGAGAGTCCACCTTTTTTTGCCCCAAATCTACCATGAACTTAACCTACTTATGCTATGGTTTTGCTAATGTATATGAAATCATCTTTACTGCAAACACTTTTAGATGAACAACCCATATATTAGTTGAAAGGCACTTTATTATAATTATTTCTAATAAATTGTAAGAATCAAAAACCTCGGGGGCGAGCCCACGAGGTATGAATTAAAAAATATTTTTAAAAATTTGAGGCAAGCCCGCCTCAATGAGGGATTAAATCTAATATGCCCTGTCTTTATTCCCTTCATAGAAATTTATAAAAGCCCTGTTAACAACTCTGTTTCCTCCAAAAGTAGGATAGTCACCGGTAAAATACCAATCGCCCAAATTCTTGGGACAGGCTTTGTGCAGATTATCTACCGTTTGGTAGATAACATGAACTTCGGTTTGAACCTCTGGCTCACTTAATAATTCTGCAATTTTATCTGAAATTTCCTGATCTTTAAACGGGGCATAAATTTCTGTAACAAAGTTTTGAACTTCTTCATCTTCCAGTTCCACTTGTTTTTTACATTTTTCATAAACCGAATCCACGATATGGTATTGATTTGTGTCCTCCAGTAAGGCAAGAGCAGCTTTAAAAGCAACAAAGTCCTCCAGGCGTGCCATATCAATTCCGTAACAATCGGGATAACGAATTTGAGGGGCAGAGGAAACCACAATTAATTTTTTGGGGTTTAATCTGTCCATCATTTTTATAATGCTCTTTTTAAGGGTTGTTCCCCTTACAATACTGTCATCTATTATCACCAGATTGTCTGTAGGTTTTACCACTCCGTAGGTAACATCATATACATGCGCTACGAGGTCATCCCGGCTGCTATCTTCTGTTATAAAGGTGCGTAGTTTGACATCCTTAACGGCGATTTTTTCTGTTCTTAATCTGTGCGCAAGAATTTCCTGCAAACGCTCATCTGTAAGGGTTTCTTTTTCCTCCAGGATTGCCTGGTTTTTTTGTTTGTTCAGTTCATCCTGTGCTGCTTCCACCATTCCGTAGAAGGAAGTTTCAGCCGTATTGGGGATAAATGAAAACACAGTATTTACGGTATCGTGTTTAATACTTTTTAATACTTCAGGCATCAATAATCTGCCAAGCATTTTGCGTTCATTATATATTTCTGCATCACTTCCGCGGGAGAAATAAATCCGTTCAAAAGAACAGGCTTTTCGCTCCAGAGGTTCCAGTACCTGAGTAATGTTCACCTCTCCGCTTTTTTTGGTGATAATGGCACATCCCGGATCAAGTTCCTTTACATCATCAAACTTCACGTTGAAAACGGTTTGGATAACGGGTCTTTCTGAAGCCACTACCACAACTTCATCATCCTGATAATAATAAGCCGGCCTGATCCCTGAAGGATCACGTAACACAAAGGAATCTCCATGACCTAACAAACCCGCCATAGCGTAACCTCCATCCCAGTTTTTAGCCGATTTTCTCAAAATTTTGGCCACATTTAATCGTTCTGCGATCAAAGGAGAAGCCTGCACTTTGGAATATCCTTCGTGCTTGAGCTTTTTGTATAATTTCCGAACTTCATCATCTAAAAAATGGCCAATTTTTTCCATCACCGTAACAGTATCTGCACGTTCTTTGGGATGTTGACCTAATTCTACCAGATTATTGAA
Organism: Gillisia sp.; assembly: GCA_046496275.1. Taxonomy (GTDB): domain Bacteria; phylum Bacteroidota; class Bacteroidia; order Flavobacteriales; family Flavobacteriaceae; genus Gillisia. The sequence continues at coordinate 1,686 of JAWOHC010000291.1, read as the reverse complement.
AAGTTGAGCAACGTTGGTCATATTGAAATTTCCGGCAACGATAAGATTTCGGTGCATCCAATTATTTTGGCGTAGAAAAGGATGAACACTCTCAATGCTGTTTTTACCAAAGGTTCCGTAGCGTACATGGCCTAAATACACCTCGCCTAAGTATGGTAAGTGTTTTTTTTGAAGGCTAACATCGTTTGCATACTCGGGATGTTCTAAAATCTCTTCATTGATACGCTGATTTATTTGTTTGAAAATATCCTGAATAGGTTGTGCTGCGTTGGAACGTACCCTGCTTATATAGCGATCTCCGGGAATGGTATTTAATTTAATACTGGCAAAACCAGCACCATCCTGTCCGCGGTTGTGCTGTTTTTCCATCATCAAATACATTTTATTTACGCCGTAAAATGCCGTACCGTATTTTTCTTTGTAGAATTCTAAGGGTTTTAATAGTCGGATAAGTGCAATTCCACACTCATGTTTAATAGCATCGCTCATAGTAAATTCCTTTCGGATTCAAGTGGGTTAATGGTATACTTAGTCTCAAATAAAGTCCAATAATTACCGGACTTTATTTGGTGTTAATTCAATATCGAATTGGGTTAAATTCTCAAATTCTCTTAGACGTAATTGAACCTCTTCCCTGGTGAGGGTTTCCATCCGTTCTGTACCGAATTTTTCCACACAGAAAGAGGCAAGGGTAGAGCCGTAAATAACCGCATTTTTCATGTTCTCAAACGAAATATCTCCTGTTTTTGCCAGGTGGCCAATAAATCCTCCGGCAAAAGTATCACCAGCCCCGGTAGGATCAAAAACTTCTTCCAGCGGAAGGGCAGGGGCAAAGAAAATTTGTTCTTTATGAAAAAGGAGGGCTCCGTGCTCTCCTTTTTTAATAACTACATAATCGGGTCCCATTTCCTCTATTTTCCTGGCTGCTTTTACCAGGGAATGTTCTCCGGTAAGTTGTCTTGCCTCTTCATCATTGATGGTGATTACATCTACTTTTTTGATAACTTTTAAAAGATCGTCCCAGGCATTATCCATCCAGAAATTCATAGTGTCCAGCACTACAAGTTTTGGATTTTTAACTTGTTCCAACACACTTAATTGCACTAATGGATGCAAATTCCCAAGCATGACCATTTCCGCATCTTTATAGGCTTCAGGTACAACAGGGTTAAAATCTGCCAGCACATTTAATTGAGTTTCAAGGGTGTCACGGCTATTTAGATCATTATGATATTTACCACTCCAAAAAAACGTTTTCCCACCTTTTACGATTTCTAAACCTTCAATATCTATATTTTTGGAGGTTAACAAATTTAAATGGTCCTGGGGGAAATCATCACCAACAATGGAAACTATGGCGTTGTCTATTTCAAATTGGGCAGAAGAGAGACCTATGTAGGTTGCAGCACCTCCAAGAATTTTATCGGTTTTGCCAAAAGGGGTTTCAATTGCATCGAAGGCTACTGTGCCTACTATCAATAATTTACTCATAATATGGTTTCAATTTTGTGGCGCAAAGGTACGGTTTGTTTTTCAAGACCTTTGGTTGATTTTCAAAATTTAACTAAATCCCAAAAGCTGGTTTTATTCGTCTTGAAATCCATTGTCAATGAGCAGTCGGGGTTTTTTAGATGCTTCTACGGCGAGGGTGTCGCAGCGTTCATTTTGAGGATGATTGTTATGCCC
>JAWOHC010000300.1:0-4328 GCA_046496275.1 Gillisia sp. | reverse complement strand
CCCAATTTCATCTGAATTTTTCCAGGATTCTAACTGATATCTTGCAGCATCGATTTTTTGTCCATTTTGAGAAGAAAAATAAAGTCGGCCAGCAGCTCCTCCTTCCGAATAATTTTGAAAAATGAATCCTTTTTTTCCTGAAAGGTCATTCAAAAAAGATAAATAGGGCTCAAAATTGAGGTTTTGATGATTTCCTATATAGTTTTTCAATAATGAATAACTGTAAAATTCAACATCATTGGCGATAACCTGTTTTACCGAAGTTTTAAAATTCCTGCCTACGCTTCCAGATCCCGCAAAAAGGTCACAAAATACCATCCCGCTCAAATCTCCGGAGACGGTTTTTTCAATATTGGATTTTATAAATCCTGAAAGTTTATGTTTGGAGCCTATATAATTCATTTTACTACCCGGATAATTTCAGAAAATTAAGGTTTTTCAAAATACTATCGGGATTAAAAATGGCATTAAGATTAGCCCAATTAACAAAATTTCCTTGAAGATTTTTTCCTGGTTGCTTTCAAAATAATTGGATGCGATAATAGACAAGGGCACAAAGAAGAAAATAAATTCACTTCCATTTTTAACGGGCGAGAAAATTGCAATAGCCACAGAAACCAGCAACGTAAGAAAAACCAGCGTAAAGGTTGGCCGGGAATTGATACTGGCCTTTTGAAACAATCCAAAATAGTGGAAAAGCGTCCAGAGGGATAAGGTTAGGATTATGCTAAGCGGAATCAATAAACCCGGATCGTTGTATGGTTGAAAATCGAAACTGCTTTCCTGAAACCAAGCTTGAAAAGTGTAAAACTGATCGTAAAAAAGGATATGAAACGCTGTTACCAGTAATATCACCCCTAAGACAGCTACCGGTGGGATCAACCAGTTTTTAAAATAATTGGCAGTATATACCAGGATCCCGCTATACACCACTATAAGGAATAAAATGGACCAAAAATAAAACAGGGAAGCAATACATACCCAAAAGGTTGCATCAAAAATTTTCTTTTGAATTTCTATGTGGGATTTTAAACTTATGATTCTTCTCAACGCCATCAAAACGCATAAATTGGCTATAATAACCTGATTATCTCTTAGGATTGGTAGAAATGAAATTGAGAAAACAGCAAATAGTATGATCTTGAAAGCACTTCTTTGAGTGAGTTCATTTTTTCTCGCGATAAAATCCAATACCCAAACCCCTATGATAAAACATACCAAAATCCCTGTTTTCTTTGCTATAAGGGACACGTTAAAACCTGTAAATAAGGCTTCGGAATTTGCAAAAACAAAAAATAAAGCCATAACCACTATTACAGCCAAAAAATTTACCGGTTTTGATTTGCTAAAAAAGCTTGTTAGCATTGGGGTTTTTTCTATTTTTGTAAAATAATATAACAAAGTTATACAATGAAAGATTTTTTTGAAGGAATTGCATCACTTTTTGAGGATGTTTTATTCATCCCTTTCGATTTGCTTAGAAATTTGGAATTACAATCCTGGTTTCTCGCCAATTTCATGAACTGGATTTTTGTAATTATTGCTTTTGCTGCTTTTATATTTTGGATGTTGCAACTTAAAAAATTCAACGACAATGATGAAGAGGACCGCGATCCAACTGCACATTCGTTTTTAGGATAGATCAAATCCTAAATCCTTTCTATAATACATCTTATCAAAATGAAGTTTATCTACATTTTGATAAGATTTTTTTAGTGCCTCTTTGTAATCACTCCCAAACGAAGTAACCGCCAGTACCCGGCCGCCATCGGTAATGATCTTATCATTAAACTCTTTTGTTCCTGCATGAAAAACCAGCGAACCTTCCACTTCTCCAATACCTGTAATTTCCATTCCTTTTTCATAAGCTTCGGGATAACCTCCTGAGACGAGCATAACCGTTACTGCTGTATTCTCATCGATTTCAATTTCCGTTTCATTCAGGGTTTTGGAAGCAACCTTCTGGAACAACTCTACCAGATCTGACTTTATGCGGGGTAAAACAACTTCTGTTTCAGGATCCCCCATGCGTACATTGTATTCAATTACATAGGGTTCACCCTTCATTACCATCAAACCTATAAAAATAAAGCCTTTATAATCTATTTTTTCTTCTTTAAGTCCAGCTACCGTTGGTTTTACAATGCGTTCCTCTATTTTTTGCATCAATGCATCATCTGCAAAAGGAACAGGAGAGATCGCGCCCATTCCACCGGTATTAAGGCCTGTATTTCCTTCACCAATTCTTTTATAATCTTTTGCCGTAGGAAGCATTTTATAATGTTCCCCATCGGTTAAAACAAAGACACTTAATTCTATTCCATCCAGGAATTCTTCAATAACAACTTTTTCTCCTGCGTTCCCAAACTTGCTTCCAAGCAACATATTTTCCAGTTCCTTTTTGGCTTCTGCGATATCTTCCAGAATTAATACCCCCTTTCCACCTGCAAGTCCATCGGCTTTCAAAACATAAGGCGCATTTAGGGTATCCAGAAAATCTTTTCCGGCTTGTAAACTTTCCGAAGTGAAGCTTTGATAAGCAGCGGTTGGTATTTTATGCATGAACATAAACTCCTTTGCGCGTTCCTTGCTTCCTTCCAGAAGGGCTCCCCTTTTTGATGGACCTATTAAAGCAACGTCCTTCAATTCCTGATCTTCGGTGAAAAAATCGGAAATTCCCAGCACTAAGGGATCCTCTGGTCCAACTATCACCATTTCTATGGTTTCTCTCAATACAAATTCCTTAATTGCATCAAAATCACTTAGCTCCAAATCTATATTTTTACCAAACTGAGCTGTACCGGCATTTCCGGGTGCGATAAAGAGTTTGTCACATAATTCGCTTTGAGAAATTTTATGTGCAAAAGCATGTTCCCGCCCACCGGCACCCAAAATTAAAATATTCATGGAGAAGTTATTTATTGTTCTTGCGCCAAAAATAATTGTTTGTAAATTGAACCACTAATAATTTCGAATAAATTAAAGCCAATAATATTCTTGAACTGGTTTAAAATCTCCCTACAGCTCAATAAATTTCCCATTAACAGGGCTCAAAAATTGCTGCGCGAAATTCAGGATATTCCTGAGACCGAATACCAATCTTATTTGGAAGCGCAACGCAAAAACATAGTGAACTATCATTTGGCCCATAATCCAAATTATAAAAATTTCTTTGGCAGTCCTTCTTTTTTAAGTTGGGAAGAGGTCCCGGTGATGCAAAAGTCGGATCTGCAGCATCCTTTGAAAGAACGTTTAAGCGACTCCTTTAATAAAAACAACACGTACATTGGAAAAACATCCGGTTCCAGCGGCCATCCTTTTATTTTTGCAAAAGACCGCTTGTGCCATGCGCTTGCGTGGGCAGAATTTATTGACCGGTATCTGTGGATAAACATAGATCTCAACAAATCGCTTCAAGCTCGTTTTTATGGAATTCCACTGGATTTTTTCGGGAATTTACAAGAACGGTTTAAAGACCGGATGAGCCTGAGAAGAAGGTTCAATATTTTTGATCTTAGCGATCAAAAGATGGAAGTTTTTTTGAATCGGTTTAAAAGATCAAAATTTGATTATATAAACGGATACACCAGCGCCATTGTACTTTTCGCGAAATACCTTCACCGGAAAAACATCGTTTTGAAAACGATTTGCCCTTCCCTTAAAATATGCATTGTAACTTCTGAAAAGCTTTTTGAAAAAGATAAAAAACAGATCGAGGAATCCTTCGGGGTTCCGGTTATTAATGAATATGGGGCGAGTGAAGCAGGCCTGATCGCTTTTGAAAATCCTGAAGGCGAATGGGTGGTAAATTCTGAAGGATTATATATTGAGATCCTGGACGATAAGGATAAGGTTGTGCCGTACGGGGAAGAAGGAAGGGTTGTAATCACTTCTCTTTACAATAAAGGGGCCAGGCCAAAGCGGTTGGCTCCGTCGATGAGCATGACGGTGCTGTTGGGCACATCAACCCCCACTTCGATGACGGAGGTGGAAACGAGGATATGCAATCTGCCTTCGTAAAAGTCGCGCATGACGCTTTCTTTTTCGCGGCTGCTTAAACGGCCGTGTATCAACCCCACCTGCAAATCGGGGAAAACCATGTTTTGCAGCCGGGCGTGTTCTTCTACGGCCGCTTTGGCATCTACCTTGTCGGACTCTTCTACCAGGGGGTAGATGATGTAAGCCTGACGGCCGTCTGTTACCTGCTTGCGGATGAAAGCATAGGCCCGTTCCCGCTCCCGCGTGCGAATCCATCGGGTGGACATCGAAGCAACCCTGCTGATCCACGAAGGCTGGGGCCGGTTAAATCCGGATTGGTGGCAAGAAAT
>JAWOHC010000253.1:0-5255 GCA_046496275.1 Gillisia sp. | reverse complement strand
AATTTCAATGCTCCTAAATCCCCATACTCATTGCTTCTCACGGTGGTATTTAGATCAATTACATTTTGAACCGTTCCTTTACCATAGGTTTGCTTACTTCCAATAATAATCGCTCTTTTATAATCCTGCATTGCAGCCGCAAGAATTTCTGAAGCCGAAGCAGAGAGTTCATTCACCAATATTACCAGTGGGCCGTCCCAAACAATTTTCGGATCTCTATCTTCCAGAATTTCCTGACCTTCCATTTTTGATTTCACCTGCACAATAGGGCCTTTCTCTATAAATAATCCTGCGATATCCACTACGGTTTTTAAAGAACCTCCTCCGTTATTTCTGAGGTCCAGAACCAGTCCTTCCATTCCTTCATTTTTAAGCCGAATGATCTCTTCCTTTACGTCAGATGCCGCATTACGCTGGGAATAATCCTCCATATTGAAATAAAACTTTGGAAGATTTATTAAACCGAAGGTTTTTCCGTCCTTAACCACCTTTGCCGATTTAGCATAGGTTTCCTCAAGTTCAACCACATCGCGGGTAATTGTTACATCTTCGGTATTTCCTAAAACTTTTTTCTTTACTGTTAGGGTAACTTTGGAACCCTTTGGCCCTTTTATTAAATTAACCGCATCATCCAGTCGCATCCCAACAATACTCACGGCTTCTTTTTCGTCCTCTTGTTTCACTTTGGTTATAACATCCCCTTCGTGCAGCTTATCGCTTAACCAGGCCGGGCCACCGGAAATCACTTCCATAATAGTTATATCATCGCTCTTTTTTTGTAAACGGGCTCCAATTCCTTCCAGTTTCCCAGACATTGCTATATCAAACCTATCTTTATCCTGAGGCGCAAAATAGAACGTATGAGGATCAAATTCCTCTACGATTGCATTGATATAAACCGTGAAATAATCCTTACGTTCCAAATCTTCACTAAAATCAAAATATTCATCCATAGAAGTTAACACAGATTTCCTTGCTTCTTCTTCGAGTTCAGCATCGGTCTTCACTTCCATATCGGGAGTTTTCTCCAACTGTTTTTTCTGATCATCTTTTAGATCATAATAATTCCCAAGGGTACTAAATTTTAGCTGCTTTCTCCATCGTTCTTTCAAATTGTCGCGGGAATCCACATATTCAATCTCCTCGTAATTGGTATTTATATCTTCTTCTACCGAAAAATCAAAAGGTTCTGCCATTATTTCCTTGTAAATACCTCTTACTTCAGCCATTCTTTCCTGAAGTCTTGAATGGGTAATATCAAAAAAGCTAAGGTCCTTATTCCTGATCTGGTCATCTATTTGAACTTCGAATTTTGAAAATTCAGTAATGTCCTCCTCATAAAAAAACCGCTTCAAGGGATCTATCGCATTCAAATAATTTTTATAAACCTGACTGGAAAAGCTGTCATCAATAGATTTAGCATCATAATGCCCTTTTTCAAGCACATAGGTAATTAAATCTATAAGAAGCTTATCCTTATTGGGATCGTTAAATTGTTTTGTAGTAAAACTGCAGGATGTTACTGCCATAAGCAGCACCAAAAACAAGATTTTATAATTCCTTTTCATAAACCGGTTAATTTTCATCATTAATTTTCAATCAAAATACATAAAAAATTGTGCCAAGAGTCATGAATTGCACAAATTATTTGTCGGACGCCTAAGATATACTTTCCTTTGAAAAGTATTATTTTAGCAAATCATAAAAAAAACCAAATGCCCCAAAAAAAACCTTTGATTTTAGTAACCAATGACGATGGAATTACAGCGCCTGGAATCCGGGCGCTCATAGATGTGATGAAAACCCTTGGGGATGTGATCGTAGTTGCTCCAGATAGCCCACAAAGCGCAATGGGACATGCGATTACCCTTAACGACGCTTTATATTGCGATCCCGTAACGATAAAAGAAAATTATAACCATAAGGAATACAGTTGTTCCGGAACCCCTGCCGATTGCGTAAAAATAGCCACACAGGAAATCCTGCACCGCAAGCCGGATCTATGCGTTAGCGGAATCAATCATGGTTCAAATTCCTCTATAAATGTTATCTACTCCGGTACCATGAGTGCCGCGGTAGAAGCAGGGATAGAAGGAATCCCCGCAATAGGGTTTTCCCTTACCGATTATTCAATGAACGCCGATTTTGAGCAGTGTAAGAAATTCGTGAAATCCATCACCAAAAATGTTTTAAAAAATGGCCTGCCAAAAGGGGTTGTTTTAAATGTTAACTTACCTAAATTGAAGGAAGAAGACATCAAAGGCATAAAAATATGCCGGCAGGCAAAAGCTTATTGGGTTGAAGAATTTGATAAACGCACCAACCCGCAGGGTAGAGATTACTATTGGCTTACAGGCAAATTCGTCAATGAAGACAAGGGGCAGGATACCGATGAATGGGCGCTTGAAAATGGATATGTATCAGTGGTTCCTGTTCAGTTTGATCTTACCGCTCATCATTTCATTCAGGACTTAAACAGCTGGAATTTAAATGATTAAAAGGAAAATATTGATAGGCTTCCTAACAGGAATCATTGCCAATACGGTAGGGATTTTTCTTTACATCTTATTATTTTCTGAAATGGATGTAGCAGCCACTATTAAGGATGCTTTTAGAAACGACTATCTCGGGAAAGTGATCGCTTTGGGAGCCGCCTTAAATTTTCTTCCTTTTTTTTTATTTTTAAAAAAGGATAAAATATACCAGGCCCGCGGGGTTCTTCTCGCAACTATACTTACCGCAATTACAATTGCTGTCATTAAATTTTTATAAAGCGTAGATATGAAACATCCATAAGAATAAAATATCTCGAAAATGAAAATGATTTTATGGATGTTACATATGACCTTTAAAAAACAATAGATATTTACATATGAAATATTACATCATAGCCGGAGAGGCGTCGGGAGATCTTCATGCGTCTAACCTTATGAAAGCTTTGTTAAAGGAAGACCCGAATGCTGATTTTCGGTTCTGGGGTGGGGATTTAATGCAACAGGTTGGTGGGATTCTGGTTAAACATTACCGGGAATTGGCTTTTATGGGTTTTGTGGAGGTGCTTTTCAATTTAAAAACCATCTTCAGGAATATTTCCATTTGTAAGGAGGATATCACCTCATACCAACCCGATGCAATTATATTTGTGGATTATCCCGGATTTAATCTCAGGATCGCACAATGGGCAAAAAAGCAGGGATTTGCAACCCATTTCTATATTTCCCCACAAATTTGGGCCTGGAAGGAAAACAGGATCACCCAAATAAAACGGGATATCGACCATATGTATGTGATCCTTCCTTTTGAAAAGGACTTTTACGAGAAAAAACATGATTTCCCCGTTCATTTTGTAGGCCACCCCCTACTGGATGCCATCGCGCTTCAGGAGCTTGTTATTCCAAAAGATTTCAAAAAAGAGCACAATTTAGATAGTAGACCAATTATCGCGTTACTTCCGGGAAGCAGAAAACAGGAAATCTCCAAAATGCTGGAAACCATGCTAAGCATTACCGATGATTTTAAAGAGTATCAATTTGTAATTGCAGGAGCACCAAGCCAGGAACCAGAATTTTATAAGCCGTATATCAAAAAGAAAAATGTGCATTTGGTGATGAATAAAACCTATGATGTTTTAAGCCTTTCCACCGCTGCACTGGTAACCTCAGGAACAGCAACCCTGGAAACGGCATTGTTCAAGGTCCCGGAAGTGGTTTGTTATAAAGGAAGTAGTATTTCTTACCAAATCGCAAAACGTGTTATTAAATTAGACTATATTTCCCTGGTTAATTTGATCATGGAAAAAGAAGTGGTCAAGGAATTAATTCAAAATGAGTTCAATACAAAATCCCTGAAGAGAGAATTGGAAAAAATACTGATTTTTGAAAACCGTAAAACAATTTTTGGGGGCTATTTTGAGTTAGAAAGAAAGTTGGGTGGCGCTGGTGCCAGTGAGAAAACCGCCCGATTGATCCATAATTATATTAAAAACTGATTATCTGATGGGCTTCAATTTCCCCCGAATAACTTTATTCCTGATCCTTAGCAGTTTCCTTATTTCCTGCGGAACTTCCAAATCATCCTATTCCAAACGAACTGAAAAACAGATTGTAACAGAATGGAAAACCGAACTTGCACCGCCTCAAAACACGATGAATACCGCTCCTCTAGCAATTAAGCCGGAGGATAACCGGGTTTACAACATCACCTCCTACGCCCTGGATTTTAAAGGAACCAAATATAAATACGGCGGTACAACCCGTGATGGAATGGACTGTTCGGGATTGGTTTACACCTCATTTTTACAGGAAGATATCCCTTTACCAAGGTCTTCACGCGATATGGCATTAAAAGGGGAGCGACTTTCCCTGATTGATGTAAATATTGGAGATCTCTTGTTTTTTGAAACAAATAAGAATAGAAAAGTGATTAACCACGTAGGCCTTGTGGTGGAAATTCAACCGGGACATATTTTATTTATTCACTCCAGCACTTCCCGCGGGGTGATTATTTCTTCCCTTGCAGATAATTATTGGTTTGAGCATTTTGTAATGGCACGCCGGGTGATCTAATTTTTGTAGTACCTTGATGTAGAAATCCATCAAGAACAGAAATTGATCAACTTTACACTCATAAAAATTGCCATTTCACTAATCGCGGGAATCGTACTTGGATTTTATTTTAAATTCCCGGTTTCATCCTTATTGCCGTACGGACTGGTTTTGTTTATCAGTTTTATCTTCAGTTTCCTCAGAGCCCGCAAGCTGTTTTTTCAGGATATTTTCTTCGGAATTAATTGTGCCCTGATCTTCCTGTTCCTTGGTTTGCTGGGTTCTTCCCTGCAGCTTCCTGAAAATGACCCCAATCATTATATCCATCAAACATCTGAAAATGCTTCAGTACAGCCTCAAAATCTCATTGCCGAAGTCACCGAAAAGCTAAAACCGGGATTATTTCAGGATAAATACATAGTTTCTGTAAAAAGTATTCAGGATAAAAAAGCAACCGGAAAGATCCTTCTAAATATTACCAGAACTCCAGAGATGCAAGAATTTCAAGCCGGAAATCTGCTCGCCTTGCCATTTCGCGTGTCAAACATCAACACGCCCCTAAATCCAAATCAGTTCAATTACAGGGCATATATGGCCAATTTGGGAGTTTCAGGTCAGCTTAATCTTGGCGGGAATGAAGATGGAGACAGTGCCGCCGGTCATGTAGACGCCGCCGCCCGCGGTCGGGTTCAGGTTTCCGCTGTTGTTCTC
>JAWOHC010000126.1:0-8041 GCA_046496275.1 Gillisia sp. | reverse complement strand
CGCAACCCTGAGTTTGCTACCGATATTGAAATCCTGATGGAACAGGACGAGGGTATTAATCCCCAGTTACAATCAAATAAGCCAAAATAATGGTCTAATTAGTTAAAACGGCTCATAATTTATAAAATCAATTTTGCCGTAAAGACATCAAAATTTCAGCAGAAACCATTTCATTGTTTGTAAAGAATTTTAAAAGATTGCTCATAAAACAAGCTCGCAACAATCAGTGAATTAGATAATTGTGGGATAAATCTTAATGTGCCTTTTTAAAAATGAACCTTCCTGATTTCCGGTAAAAGGCAATTATAATCGGTAAAATGGCCTATTTGTTAATGCCAAGCTTATCCCAACACTACCATAACACTATCCCAATTACCAGTATTCTTGATCAAATAGGTCTAATTTTATTCCTGTGTACACCTTCAGAGCTATGTAAGAAAGCTCTGTCTTTTTATTTTATTAATGAGAAATGTGGTTAATGCCCCTTAGTGAGGTTAACCCAAAGCGGGAAATTTTGAATAACTGATTTACGGACTTAATAAAAGTAATATGAAATTATTTATTAAATATATGGTTGGTGTTCAATGTAAATTGAAAGTTAAAAAAGAACTGGAAAAGCTGGAAATACCATTCAGGCTTATTGATTATGGTGTTGTTGCACTTTACAAGGAATTAACTTTCGAACAGCGAAAACAATTTAAAGAAAATCTTTTAAAATATGGACTGAAATTACACGAGAATAAAAAGTGCATTTTAATTGAAAAAATAGAGAACTCAATTCTGGAAATGATTCAATATTCAGATAAGTATCCTGTCATTAATTATTCTGATTACTTAAGCAAAAAATTAAATTATGATTATACCTACCTGGCAAATATATTTTCAGAAGTAAAAGGGATAACCATACAACAATATATCATTCTTAATAAAATTGAAATAGTTAAGGAGTTAATCGTTCTGGATGATCTCAATCTTACAGAGATTTCCTATAAACTTAATTACAGCAGTGTAGCGCATTTATCCGGACAGTTTAAAAAAGTTACGGGTCTTTCTCCTTCTGTTTATAAAATCCTGAATCAAAAAGTAGCGGTTTTGGAACCCTTTTAACCTAAAAACCGGATTTTATAGCTCTAAATTTGTTTAGGCTTGTCACAACACCTTGACCAGATGTTTTGTCCTAACAATGGTTTGAAGCTAATTAAATTGAATAAACCAGAAATTTATACACATAAAATTTTCCCTGCTGCAAAACCATAACTCAAATGGTTATACTGGTTTTCTTTTCTCCGGTCTTAGCGCTCTCAAAATTCTTATTTTCTGCGATTTATGTGTTTTCAAGGTTTAAACTTAGGCCAGCATTTTATCTGGGTTTTATAGTTAAACAAATGCCAAAAGTGTGATTTATGTAACACTTTGCAAAATCCTTTAGGTCACCTTTGAACCGTGAAAATTATTTCACACCTGGCCCCTTACCAGTAACCATATTAAAGAAAAATTTATGCATTTTAAAAAATTACATTTAACCTCTGCCCTGGCATTTGCTTTCGCACTGGTGTTTTTAATTACCGGGTGTTCCAAAGATGATGTCGTGGAGCTCGTTGGAGTATGTCCAATTGTTTTATCAACAGTTCCCGAGGATGGTGATATCAATGTGCCTCTTAACCAGGTGATCACCGTAACCTTTAATGAAGGGGTAGATCCTGAAACAGTAAATGAACAGACTTTTACAATAAATGGATCGTCTTCAGTAGCAGGAACCGTTACCTTTTCAGGTACAGTGGCATCTTTCACGCCTTCTGTTAATCTTGAACCAAACACAACCTACACAGGTACTGTAACTACAGGTGTTAAAGATGATATGGGTAATGCATTACGGGAAAACTATGTGTGGACCTTTACAACCATGCCCGAAATAACCTTATCTGCATCACCGGAAGCCGGAGGAATGCTTTTTGGAGCGGGTACCTTTTCAAAAGGATCTACGGTAACAGTGGCTGCAATCCCTAGTGAAGGTTATACTTTTACCAGCTGGACTGTTAATGGCACGGTAGTTTCTACCAGCTCAAGTTACCAGTTCGAAATGGATGGAAACATTGCATTAGTGGCTAATTTTGAGGAAGTTGTTTTAGGCAATTTCAGAATAAATCTTTCTTCAAGCCCAATTGCCGGAGGAACCACAAACGGATCTGGTCAATTTACAGAAAATTCAACAGTAACTGTATCAGCTTTACCAAATCCTACCTATGTCTTTGTTAATTGGACAGAAGGTGTAACCGTTGTTTCTACAAGTTCAAGTTATTCATTTGTTATATCAGAAAACAGAACTTTGGTTGCAAATTATAGCAAAATACCAGAGGATCAATTTGCAGTGATCTTATCGGCCAGTCCATCAGTAGGTGGATCTGTAAACGGGTCTGGTTCATTTAACGATGAAACTAACGTAACTGTTACAGCAACTCCAAACATAGGATATGCTTTTGTAAACTGGACAGCAAATGGAACGGAAGTATCAACCAATTCAAGTTATACATTTGAATTAGCTGCCAACACCACCTTAGTTGCAAATTTTGAGGCTAGAACCTACACGTTAAATGTAACTGCCGAAAATGGAACTGTTGCTAAAAATCCTAATGAGGAAACTTACAACAGTGGAGCTGAAGTTGTTCTTACACCTACGCCTGCAACCGGATATGAATTTTCATCGTGGAGCGGGGATGCCAGTGGATCTGCAAATCCATTGACAGTAACTATGAACAGCAACAAAAACATTACTGCCAACTTTACCTTGATACCGGCTGATTCATTCACATTGAATGTAACTGCCGAAAATGGAACTGTTGCTAAAAATCCTAATCAGGAAAATTACAATAGTGGAGCTGAAGTTGTTCTTACGGCTACTCCTGCAACCGGATATGAATTTTCATCGTGGAGCGGGGATGCCAGTGGATCTGCAAATCCATTAACAGTGACCATGAACAGTAATAAAAATATTACTGCCAACTTTACGCTTATTCAAAGCTCATTCACCTTGAATGTAACTGCCGAAAATGGAACTGTTGCTAAAAATCCTAATCAGCAAACTTACAATAGTGGAGCTGAAGTTGTCCTTACACCTACGCCTGCAACCGGATATGAATTTTCATCGTGGAGCGGGGATGCCAGTGGATCTGCAAATCCATTAACAGTGACTATGAACAGTAATAAAAATATTACTGCCAACTTTACCTTGATCGCTGTTAGTTCATTTTCATTAAATGTAACGGCACAAAATGGAACTGTTTCAAAAAATCCTAATCAGGAAAATTACAACAATGGAGCTACTGTACTTCTTACAGCAAATCCAAACAACGGTTATGAATTTACAGGATGGAGTGGAGATGCTTCCGGATCTAACAATCCGTTAACAGTGGTAATGAATTCAAACAAGAATATCACAGCCAACTTTGCTCAGGTAAATAATGCTACCGGTCCTCAAGGTATTAACCTAAGGTCTGCTGGTGACTTTGTTGTTCTTTCGGGAGCTGGTATCACCAACACTGGTGTTACCACCAGGTTAAATGGTGATGTAGGTTCTTTCCCAACAGCTACAATTACAGGTATGGACCAAACCAACGTAAATGGAACGCTTTATACTACGGCCAGTCCTATTGTTGATGAGGCAAAACAAGATTTGACGGCAGCTTTTAATGATGGTCAGTCAAGGTCTTTAAACCCTATCTCATTACCGGGACAACTTGGAGGTCTTACTCTTGCTCCGGGATTGTATGCAAATTCAACTTCAACCGGAATATCAGGAACAGGACCACAGGGTATCTTAACACTACATGGGGATGCAAATGCTGTTTGGATCTTCCAAATTGGATCTACCCTAATTACAGATCCGGGAACCAGTATTGTTCTTTCGGGTGGTGCACAGGCTAAAAACATTTTCTGGGTAGTAGGCACGTCTGCAACACTTGGAACAACTTCTGTTTTCTACGGAAACATCCTTGCTAACATTTCTATTACTTTAAATACCGGTGCAGTTCTAAACGGAAGAGCACTTACAAGAACCGGAGCGGTTAGCTTAGATTCTAATACAGCTACAAAACCATAATTCATCTTTAGAATTAGGAAAACAAAATTTAATTATAAAATGGGGCTGTGCCTGGCACAGTCCCCTTATATACCACTTATGAAAAAAATACTATTTATTATTTTAATTGCATTAGGTTTCCAAATGCCATCTATGGCACAGGAAGTTCAATACGAAAAACCAACCTGGTTGTTTGGTGTCGCCGCCGGTGCAAACTTCAATTTCTATGAAGGTACCACCCAACGCTTAACCAGCAATTTAACTACACTCAGAGCCTTTAAAGATGGTAATGGGATTGGACTTTTTGCCGCCCCTCTTGTAGAATATCATTTCCCAAACTCAGTATGGGGAATTATGTTGCAGTCTGGATATGACAATCGCCAGGGTGATTGGGATCAGGTTATGTCTCCTTGTGACTGTCCTTTGGATCTAAGTACAGACCTTAGTTATATCACTGTTGAACCAAGTGTGCGGATTGCGCCTTTCAAAAACGGCTTTTATGTTTATGGAGGACCAAGGTTGGCTTTCAATTTAGATAAATCATTTACTTACGAGAAATCAATCAATCCTGATTATCCAAATCAAATAGCCGAACCTGCTGTGAACGCAGATTTTGGTGATGTTGAGAACACAATTATCTCTATGCAGGTAGGTGCGGGATTTGATATTCCCCTTTCTTCAAATTTAAAGAGAACCCAATTTGTGCTTTCGCCTTTTGTATCTTTTCAACCCTATTTCGGTCAAAATCCAAGATCAATTGAATCCTGGAACATCACAACTATAAGAGCAGGTGCTGCCCTTAAGTTTGGTGTGGGACGTAAATCTGTGATTGAAGAAGCTGAACCTAAAGCGTCTTTGGTTGGATTTAAAGTGAATTCTCCGGTGAACAAACCAGGAGAAAAAATTGTTTCTGAAACTTTCCCTTTGCGTAACTATGTATATTTTGATAATGAATCTACAGAAATTTCAAAAAGGTATGTGTTGTTGAATAAAGATCAGGTTAAAGATTTCAAAGAAGATCAGGTGGAAGTAAAATCTCCTAAAGATGTATCAGGTCGTTCTAAACGTGAAATGACGGTTTATTACAATGTCTTGAATATTCTTGGTGATCGTATGCAGAAAAACCCTTCTTCAACAATCACTTTGGTTGGATCATCTGAAAAAGGTCCGGAGGACGGAAAATTAATGGCAGCATCTGTTAAGAACTATTTAGTAGATGTATTTGCAATTGGTGAATCAAGAATTGCTGTTGAAGGAAGTAGAAATCCAAAGATCCCATCTTTAAAACCAGGTGGAACAGTTGATGTGGATTTACTACGTGAAGAAGACAGAAGAGTTTCTATAGAAAGTAATTCTCCGGAATTACTTATGGCATTCCAAAGCGGTCCAAATGCAGCGATGAAGCCGGTTCAATTAAGAGGTATTCAGGAAGCGCCTGCAAATAGCTATGTAACTTTCAAAACTGAAGGAGCTAAAGAAGCTTTTACTACCTGGAAATTAGAGCTTACAGATGATAAAGGAATGGTTAAAACCTACGGTCCTTATACTGAAGAAGAAGTGAGTATTCCCGGAAAAACCATTTTAGGAAACACTCCTAAAGGAGACTTCAAAGTTAAGATGATTGGAACTACTCCAGACGGAGCGATCGTAACTGAAGAATCGACCATCAACGTGGTACTTTGGACTCCATCTGAATTGGAAGAAGGGATGAGATTTAGTATTCTTTATGAATTTGACGATGCTACAGCAATCCCTATGTACGAAAAGTATCTTACCGAGATTGTAGCGCCAAAAATTCCAGCAAACGGAAAAGTTATAATCCAGGGGCATACCGATGTTATTGGAGAGACAGAGCACAATCAAAAATTATCTTTAGCCCGTGCAAACGATGTTAAGAAAATTCTTGAAAAGGCACTTTCAAATTCAAACAGAAGTGATGTAACCTTCGAAGTAAAAGGATTTGGCGAGGATGTTACCAAATCACCTTTTGGAAATAAACTTCCCGAAGAACGCTCATACAACCGTACTGTTGTAATTGATCTTCTTCCGGGCAATAAAGCGCTATAAGGAATAACAGAGAAGAATTTTCTAAAAAAGGATTTGGTGTAAAAACCAGATCCTTTTTTTTGTTTCAAAAATTCAGTACTTTAAATCCCTCATTGAGGGTTTAAATACCCGAGGCTTAGCTCGAATTTTTAAAAGTATTTTTCAATTCATAACTTGTGGGCTTGCCCCGAGGTTTTTGATTGAAATTCCGCAAAAGGAACAAATTTGAAAAACCTTAATTCTCCTCTACTATGAATTATACTGGCAATGGAAGGAAGAGCATTACAATAGAAAATATAACTGCAGAAGGCATTGAAATTGCCGAGCGCAAAGGCCTGGGACATCCCGATACGATTTGTGATTTGATCACCGAACAAATTTCCGTTGAACTCTCCAAATATTATCTGAAGGAATTTGGTGCAATTATGCACCATAATGTTGATAAAGCGCTTTTGATAGGCGGTCAATCCCAACCCGGTTATAATGGCGGACAAATAATCCTGCCCATTTCTTTAATATTTGCCGGTAGGGCCACATTCCGTGTGGAGGATAAAAAAATACCTGTTGAGGAAATTGCTGTGGAAACGGCAAAAAAGTGGCTAAAAAAGAACATCATTCATCTGGAAACAAAAACCGGTATTCAAATCAGTTCAAGGATAAGGATGGGAAGCCATGAGCTGGTGGAATTGTTCAATCGTTTTGGCAAAGGCGAAATACCCCTGGCAAACGATACCTCTTTTGGAGTGGGCTATTATCCAACTTCAATTCTGGAGAAAACAATTATTGAAATTGAAGCCCTTTTGAATCATCCCGAAACAAAAATGAAATTTCCTTTTGTTGGAGAGGATATCAAGGTAATGGGGGTTAAAATTCATCAAACAACCAATTTCACTATTGCCATTGCCATGGTCGATAAATATATCTCTGACCTCGAAGATTATATTTCAAAAATAAAAATTATAAAGGAATACATTCGAAACAGCCTGAATTTAGAAGATGCCATTATCGATATAAATACAGCCGACGATTACAGGCGTGAAAGCATTTACCTAACCGTAACAGGAACAAGTGCCGAAAACGGAGATGACGGACAGGTAGGCCGCGGAAATCGGATTAACGGGCTTATAACGCCGTATCACCCAATGAGCCTGGAAGCAACTTCCGGAAAAAACCCGGTAAGCCACATCGGAAAAATTTACAATTATTTCGCGATGGATCTTAGCCGTATGATAGTGGAAAACAATTTTTCTGAAGAAGCAGCTGTATTTATAGTATCACAAATAGGAAAGCCGATAGATGAGCCCCAATTACTTCATATCAAACTGAAAAACATAAAATCAAATCCAGAGAAGATTAAGGATTTAGTGATGGAACACTTGAAGGAACTTCCACTTTATTGGAAAAAAATCATAAAAACATAGGATCATAGCAAACTCCCGGTTCTTGAATTTTAGAATGCCAAATCATTAAGTATTTGAGTAATTCCAAATCATCTTTTAATAGATTATATGGATAATTTTCACATTTTTCAATCTTCATTATCGACTGAATTTTAGTAACTTAACGTAAATTTTTAAGGACCTAAATTTCTTTGAAAATGAAACAAAAAATCCCGGTTTTTCTTTTAATCTTAATGCTTATTCCAGCTTGTTCCCAGGTTGGGACAAGTGCAAGGGAAAATATGTTTCAAAACAAAAGCTTCGTTCATCTTTATTTTGAAACGGAAAAAGAATGTATGGATGCCCAGCCGGAACCCGACTTTTTTTATAATTGCCATCAACAAATTGATTTTATGAAGAATAAAAAAGTTCGAATCATGTTGACGGATATTCTTTGGGATGGAACTTACCAAGTTCAGGGAGATCTTTTAATATTGAAATTCACACCAAATTTTGAAATTCCTACAGGAGAAATCCTTTT
>JAWOHC010000339.1:0-2676 GCA_046496275.1 Gillisia sp. | reverse complement strand
GGCTTAAAAAATTAAAGCGGTGCCAGAGAGGCAAAGAAGCCCCAGTAATACCTTTTTAAACAGCTGTTCGTTTATTTTCAGAAAGAGGTGACCTCCTAAAAATTGAGCCAGAAAGAAAATAGGGAGAATGAGCAAACTCATTTTTATATGGCCGGTGTTCAATATCCCGCTAATTGCCAGGGTAGGTATCCTTATAGCCGTTACCAGGGCTAATACTCCAATCATTGTCGCCCTAAAGATCCTGGCCTCTACCACGGTGTTTTTAACGGCAATCACATAAAGAGGCCCTCCTGTAGAGAACACTCCGGCGAAAAATCCGCCCAGGATTCCAAAGATCATATTTCCTGTAGTGTTAAGTTTAAGGTCTTTTTTCCCAAGGGTCACATAAGCTACGTACAACAGGATGAAAACACCCAGGGCTCTTTTCAAAATGATGGGTTTGCTGAAAGTGAGCACCGCAATACCAATAATCACCCCTATTGCTGAAGCCCAACCCAGCTTCATGATCACATTCCTATCTATATTTTTCCATTCCTTATACACCAGGAAACCACTTGATAAAAGATAAAAAATAGAAATGTAGGCAATGGCATCCGGAAGTTTTAATCCTATTAGTAAAATAGGCAAGGCTATTAAGGAGCCGGCGAACCCCACCACAGTTTGAACGAAAAAACCGCAAAAGATAGCGGTGCCAAGGAGAATTAGTAAATAGATGTCCATCAAATAATTAGTGTTAAAGCCGGCAAAACTACAGCCAATTGTAGTTTGCGCACCGTTAAAACAACGGTTAAACAATGGTTTTACCGGGGAATTATTGGTAATTTAGCCGTAAAAGAACCGATTGATGATTGATGCTGTAGACAAGAAAATAGTTGAGCTATTAAAAGCGAATTCCAAAGTCTCTTTTGCTGAAATTAGCAAGAAGATCTTTCTTTCCGCTTCCTCTGTGCGGGACCGCATAAAAAAGCTGGAAGATCTTGGGGTGATAAAAGGCTATGGACTTGCTGTAGACCAGTCGCTGCTGGGGAACTCCATAGAAGTTTTCATTTTATTGAAGGTATTCACGGGAAAACTACAATTCGCGATAGCAGAATTAAAATCCTACCCGGAAATTCAGGAAGTCCACAGGATCACCGGCCACCAGAATTTTCATATGAGGATAGCCCTGAAGGACCAGTTACATCTTCAAAAATTTATTGACAGACTTATAACTTTTGGAGAACCAACAACCCATTTAATTTTATCTGATTTAGTAGCCGATAGGTAATTGAGGCTAATTGGTCTCTTAAATATCGCTTTTTATAGTAGTACCAGCTATTCGATGGTACCCGATGTCACCTGTAATGCGGCCTTCTGAATTTCGGGAATTAAAACAACCTCTTAAAAAAATTGTTAGATCGCCTTTTTTGTCTTCCAGATTAATAAGAGGCCTCCACCAATTCCGCCAAATGCTCCAAACAAGAATCTCCAGTTTGAGGATTCTTCTATTACAAAATATCCTGCAATTCCAATACTCAGAAGTATTAAGCCCAGTATTCTAATTCGATTCATGTAAAAAGTATTATTTCCTGGTTTTTATTAAAATTCTTTTGGGTAGTTTTTCTGGAAAGCAACATCGGTACAAGTAATTTCATAAATATTTATTTTCAGCTATTTTCCATACGTACATATTTTCAAAGTCAGAAAGGGATTTTGGTTTGATATTAATTTTTATAATTCCAGTGCTATCGGCTTCTTGAGATACATTGCCTGTCTTTGTAAGGATCTCTCCTTTTATAAAATCAAATTTATCGCTCTCAAAATTTCCGCTTGCAGATTCCACTCCGTTGCTTTCTGCACTTATAATTACCATTTGGCCATTTTTGAATTCAAAAGTGTAGGATTGGTTTGAACGAGTATATTGATAAAAAATAGTCAGTAACTGATTTTCAATTTCTAATTCAGGCTCGATATAATAAGCCATTCCACCTTCGTCACCTCTTGCGATAAATCTATTATTTTGAATAATTACATTTTTATCTCCGTTTTTGTTCAGAAGAACAAGTATTATTCTCGCTTTTTTTTTAAGGGAGTTACAACCGGAACATCTTTTTTCGGGGATGCTGTCTTTGGATTCTAGAATTATTGTTAAATCTTCAAGTTGGTCGTTATCCAAATCTCCTGCTGCTTTTCTCAAAATTTCCCAGTCTGTATTATTCTCAA
This sequence comes from Gillisia sp., assembly GCA_046496275.1. GTDB lineage: Bacteria > Bacteroidota > Bacteroidia > Flavobacteriales > Flavobacteriaceae > Gillisia. The sequence continues at coordinate 474 of JAWOHC010000339.1, read as the reverse complement.
TTGAACTTAAATTCTGTCCAATAAAATCCGGATACTTCATTTCATTATTTTGAGAATATCCCAAAAGATAAAAAAGTGTAAAAGTTACAATCAGAATTTGTTCTTTCATATATAGGCCTTTAAAGTTTTGCAGCAATTAGCCTGCAGTAAAGACTATTATTTGTGGGCTGCGGTATTTGTTAATTGGTCTTTCAAATTTTGCTTTTTACGCAAGTGCAATCTATTTACTGGTAATTGATGTCACCTGCTGGCCGCCGTACTTACTAACTCTTTTAGTAATTCATATTCAATATTCTCTAATGCATTTGCCGGCCATGTGTTAACGAATTCTTAAAAGTAAAACAATTTTTGAATTCCCCACCAGGTTCACCTCGATAGATTTTAACAAATTTTAAGGTATTTAAGCACTTATTCCCTTAGACAAGCCTTTAATAATAATTATATGTTATTAAAGCATAAGCTTTTGCAAAAAAC
>JAWOHC010000109.1:0-3352 GCA_046496275.1 Gillisia sp. | reverse complement strand
CATGGACGGACTTTTGGCTCCACTGGATAAAATTTGTGATCTGGCCGATAAATATGATGCCCTGGTGATGGTAGATGAATGTCACGCAACCGGTTTTATAGGAAAGACAGGAATTGGCACTATGGAAGAAAAGAATGCTTTGGGAAGAATAGATATTATAACCGGAACCTTAGGAAAAGCGCTTGGGGGCGCAATGGGCGGTTACACCACCGGAAAAAAGGAGATAATTGAATTGCTTCGTCAAAGATCCCGGCCTTATTTGTTCTCAAATTCACTTGCACCGGCAATTGTTGGCGCTTCCTTAAAAGTGTTTGAAATGCTGAAAGGAGACACCAGCTTAAGGGACAAGCTGGAGGAAAACACGAAATATTTCAAAGAGGGAATTAAAGCCGCCGGTTTTGATATAGTAGATGGCGACTCCGCAATTGTTCCCGTAATGCTATACGATGCCAAACTATCTCAGGATATGGCCGATAAATTACTGGAAGAAGGTATTTATGTAATCGGGTTTTTCTTCCCTGTTGTTCCAAAAGGAAAAGCGCGCATTAGGGTACAACTTTCAGCAGCGCACGATAAATCTCATTTGGACAAAGCAATACAGGCATTTACAAAAATTGGGAAAGAATTGGGAGTGATATAGTTTCACTAAATGAGCTACAAATTGTTAAATTATTTAAGTCTTAATAAAATATTTAAGGTAAAAATGCAAAAAAACAGGCTTCCAAATCCATGTGCCTGAGGACTAAACACATCCAAAAAACGAATAAACCCTTGCAAATAGGGCATTTTCGTGCATTATTAAGAAAACTTTATTATATATAACTTTGTTAATATCGATTTTGCATATACTTTTGCTTCAATTAACACAAAAAATTAAATAACAGATATGAAACATCTTAACAGATTTTTATTAGCTTCATTGTTAGTCTTTGGCCTTACTTCGGTTCAGGCTCAGGACGCAAACAACCCTTGGGCCATTGGTATTGGCGTAAATGCGGTTGACACCTACCCTACCGGAGACGACGGAGGTTTTGGTTCGCAATATTTCAACGTGGCTGACCACTGGAACATTCTTCCTTCCATTTCAAGAATATCTGTAGGAAGATATATCGGTGGCGGATTCGTATTTGAAGCGGCCGGTTCTGTAAATCAAATCGATAAATTTGGTGATACAAGCGTAGATGATCTATCATACTATGCAATGGACGGAGCTTTAATTTACAGCCTTAGAGCTGCCTTGAACGACGGATGGTTTGACCCATTCCTAGGAGCTGGTGGTGGATATACCTGGTTAGACGAAGAAGGATTTGGTACATTAAATGGTACTCTTGGTTTCAACTTCTGGTTTTCAGATAACATCGCTCTAAATCTTCAATCTACCTACAAACACGCTTTTGAAGACGCAAACCCAACGCATTTTCAACATGCTGCAGGTATTAAATTTGTATTTGGTGGAAAAGATACTGACGGTGACGGAATCTACGATAAAGATGACGAATGTCCTGAAGTATTCGGTTTAGCTGAATTTAACGGTTGTCCTGATTCTGATGGCGATGGTATTCCAGATCATTTAGATGCTTGTCCTGACGTATTTGGTTTAGCCGAATTTGACGGTTGTCCTGATACTGATGGTGATGGTATTCCAGATCCTCAAGACGAATGTCCTACAGTTGCAGGTTTAGCCTCAATGAATGGATGTCCTGATGCTGATGGCGATGGAGTAAAAGATAGTGAGGATGAATGTCCTAATGTAGCTGGTCCTAAAGAAAACAAGGGATGTCCTTGGCCTGATAGAGATGGTGACGGTGTATTAGATAAAGATGACGAATGTCCTGATGTTGCTGGTACTGTAGCAAACAAAGGATGTCCTGAAGTTTCTGCTGAAGTGATCAAAACTTTAAACGAATATTCTAAAACTGTTTTATTTGATCTTAATAAAGCTACCATTAGAGCTGAGTCTAGAACTGCTCTTGACGCAATCCACGAGATTATGCACGAGTATTCCAGCACTATTTTCCATATTGGTGGACATACCGATAGTCAAGGAAGCGATGAGTATAACTTGAAATTATCTAAAGAACGTGCTGCTTCAGTAAGAGAATACCTTATTTCTAAAGGAATTCCAGCTACCAGATTAACTTCTGAAGGTTACGGAGAATCCAGACCAATTGCAACAAACAATACTGCTGCAGGAAGACAGGAAAACAGAAGAGTTGAAATCTCTTTGGATAAGGATAAAGAAGTTAGAAAAACTGAAACCGATACTACCACAAATAACTAGTAGGTAAAAGGTTTAAACTTTTTTTTAAAAACGCCCCGTACTAACGGGGCGTTTTCTATTTTTAGCCTATGATATCTTTTATTTCTGAAATTCTTCAAAAACTCCAGGATCAAGGCAAAACCCTTTCTGAGATCACTTTTATTTTACCAAGTAAGCGAGCCGGTTCCTTTTTAAGGAAAGAACTTTCTGCTATTATAAAACAACCTGTTTTTTCTCCTACGATCTTAAGTATCGAAGAATTTTCAGAAAATATCTCAGGCCTTAAAACAATAGATGCTACCACATCTTTATTTGAGTTTTATTCGGTTTATTTAGAGTTAACACCGAAGGAACAAACCGAAGATTTTGAAAGCTTCAGCAATTGGGCGCAAACCCTGCTGCATGATTTTAATGAAATAGACCGGTATCTAATTCCTCCGGATTCCATTTTCAATTATCTATCTGAAATTCAGGATATCAATCATTGGTATTTACAACCTGAAAAATCAGACCTGGTAAAAAACTACCTTCAGTTCTGGAAAAAATTACCTCAATACTATAATGGCCTCAAAAATATTCTGCTGGAAAAAAATCAGGGATATCAGGGGTTAATCTACAGGCAGGCTTCAGAAAAAATTGAGGAATATGCCCAAAGTCATACCCAAAAACATATTTTCATTGGTTTCAATGCACTCAATGCGGCAGAACAAGCCATTATTCAAAAAATGCTGGAATATAATTCACAGATATTCTGGGATATAGACGAGGTTCATTTTCAGGATTGTGATCATGATGTTTCCTTATTTATGAGGGAATATAAGAAAACCTGGAACTATTATAACGAGCACGAATTTGAGCAAATTTCTAAAAATTATAACACCAAAAAGGACATTGCGATCATTGGAATCCCAAAAAATATAGGCCAGGCCAAATATGTAGGTGAGATCCTTGATAGCTTGAGCAAAAAGGAACTCAACGCTACGGCTTTGGTCCTTGGTGACGAGGGATTGTTGCTGCCCATGTTAAATTCCCTGCCACCTACTATAGAAGCGCTGAACATCACTATGGGCTACCCCCTGAAATTTAGCCCTT
>JAWOHC010000311.1:0-2680 GCA_046496275.1 Gillisia sp. | reverse complement strand
AGGGATTGTGAGAGAAGTATCACCAATCGATCGATGCGTTTGCTTTAATCAGGAAACTTTTTCCTGAAGTATGCGTATAAATTTAATAAAATTTTTATTGAAATTAGAGTTGTTGTTAGATGACCTACGGGAAAGTATGTGTCTTAAGCTCGTTGGGAATAACTACATGTTTTTACTTATTTTGTCGTTTTCGTAAGTTTTTAAAGATTTACGTCCAAGAAATACCTGATTTAATAAAATTCTTTTTGCACCGAAACTTCTACATACAAAAAAACCAGGCGTTATTCCGAAATTTCGAAAAAACACCTGGTTTTTAAATTTTTAAACTGCTGTTATTTAATTCTTTGTAAGAACAAGTCTTTTCTCTTTTTTCTTTACTCTTTTTTCTTTATCCGCATTTTGAAGAACCGCAATCCTTGCAGGTTAAACAGCCTTCCTGGTAAATTAAATTTGTGGACTTACAATTGGTGCATTTTTGCCCTTTTGCTTCAGTACCATCAGCTACATAGCGCTTTAAAGCTCTGGCAACCCCATTTTTCCAGGTGTTGATGGATTCATTGTCCAACTGCAAACTGTTGATAAGATCTACGGCTTTTTCAATTGGCATTCCGTGGCGAAGGGTGCTGGAGATCAATTTCGCATAATTCCAGAATTCCGGGTCAAATTTATGAGACAAGCCCTCGATGGTGGTTTTGTAGCCACGCTGATTTTTATACTGAAAATCATACCTGGTATTCCCGTCTTCATCTTTGTTTTTAATAATAACCCCTTCATTTACCCAACGTGGGATCAAAATTCCATCTTCATCATCGGCAAAACCTGTGAAAATCTCATAAGGTCGTTCATCTATATGGCCTATAAAAGCAATCCATTTTTCCTTGTTATTCTGAAAACGCACTACATCTGCTTCCAAAATTTGTGGACGTTTGGTAGGGAAGTTGGATACGCCGTTTTTTTCCTCCTTTTTTTCTTCATTGGAAATCAAAACCCCAGATCGTGAACCATCACGGTACACGGTAACCCCTTTACATCCTTCTTCCCAGGCCTGCAGGTATAGGTTGCCTACCAATTCCTCTGTAGCATCATTTGGCAGGTTTATGGTCACACTTATCGAGTGATCTACCCATTTTTGAACAGCTCCCTGCATTTTTACTTTGCTAAGCCAGTCTATATCATTGGAGGTAGCTTTGTAGTAAGGAGATTTTTTCACCAATTTGTCAAGATCCTTCTGTGTGTAATCCTTGTCTATTTCATACCCATTGACTTCCATCCATTGCTTGAAGCGGTGATGGAAAACCACGTATTCTTCCCAGGAATCCCCGGTTTCATCTACAAAATCCACGCGGGCTTCCTTATCGTTTGGGTTCACTTTTCGTCTCCTTTTGTAAACCGGCATAAATACAGGCTCAATTCCGGAAGTGGTTTGCGTCATTAAACTGGTGGTCCCGGTAGGGGCAATGGTTAAAAGGGCAATATTTCTTCTTCCATGTTCCATCATTTCAAAGTAGAGTTTTTCATCTTCCTCCTTGATTCGCTGAATAAATGGATTGTTTTTTTCTCTTTCTGAATCATAAAATTCGAAGGCACCGCGTTCTTTCGCCATTTCAACAGAAGATCGGTAGGCTTCGATGGCAAGGGTTTTATGTATTTTTACTGAAAATTCTATACCTTTTTCGCTTCCATATTGTATTCCAAGTCCGGCAAGCATATCGCCTTCAGCAGTAATACCAACCCCGGTGCGTCTTCCTTCCCGTGCTTTTTTACGAATCTCCAGCCAAAGATTTCGTTCTACTCTTTTAATCTCATCATTTTCGGGATCGGCAGCTATCTTGGCTAAAATCGTGTCAATTTTCTCAAGTTCAAGGTCGATGATATCGTCCATGATCCTTTGTGCAATGGCAATGTGTTTTTTGAATAGCTCAAAATTAAAACTTGCCTCCTCCGTAAACGGATTTTCAACATAGGAAAATAAATTAATGGCCAGCAACCTGCAGGAATCGTAAGGACAAAGCGGGATTTCTCCGCAAGGATTGGTAGATACCGTTTTATAGCCAAGATCTGCATAACAATCCGGCACCGACTCCCGGGTGATGGTATCCCAAAAAAGGATTCCCGGCTCTGCCGATTTCCATGCGTTGTGTACAATCTTGTTCCAAATTGCTACGGCTTCTATCTCGCGGGAATACTTCGGGTTTTCGCTGTGAATTGGGAATTTCTGAATGTATTTGGAATTGGATTTAACGGCTTTCATAAAGTCATCGTCTATCCTTACAGAAACATTGGCGCCGGTAACTTTTCCCTGCTCCATTTTCGCATCTATAAAATCTTCCGAATCCGGGTGATTGATGGAAACCGAAAGCATTAAAGCGCCTCTTCGGCCATCCTGTGCAACTTCACGGGTAGAATTGGAGTAGCGCTCCATAAAAGGGACCAGGCCGGTAGAGGTGAGGGCCGAGTTTTTAACCGGGGAACCCTTAGGGCGAATGTGCGAAAGATCATGTCCCACGCCGCCACGCCGCTTCATAAGCTGCACCTGCTCCTGGTCTATCTTCATGATACTTCCGTAGGAATCACTGTCCCCATCATTCCCAATAACAAAACAATTGGATAAAGACCCGGTTTGGTATTTATTGCCAATTCCAGCCATTGGGCTTCCCTGTGGTACGATGTATTTAAAATT
>JAWOHC010000287.1:0-3326 GCA_046496275.1 Gillisia sp. | reverse complement strand
GGGGAGACCGCTTCACAAAAAGTTTCAGAACTTCTGTTGCATTTAATTGGTGCCATTGTGGCGGTTACGCTCGTAGTGATGTTGGCAATGGGCTGGCGTGGAGGATTGGTGGTATTCCTGTCGGTACCTGTTACCTTCGCCCTTACGCTGCTAAGTTATTATTTGCTGGATTACACCCTTAACCGAATTACTCTTTTTGCCCTGGTATTCGTAACAGGGATCGTGGTGGATGATTCCATTATAATAGCTGAAAATATGCACCGGCATTTCAAGATGAAACGGCTGCCGTTCCGGCAGGCTGCTATATATGCCATCAATGAAGTGGGGAACCCAACCATCCTGGCAACCTTTACAGTGATTGCTTCAGTATTGCCAATGGCCTTCGTAAGCGGATTGATGGGGCCTTATATGAGTCCTATGCCCATTGGAGCTTCTATTGCAATGATCCTCTCCCTGTTTGTTGCCCTTACAATTACTCCTTATCTGGGACTGATCTTTCTAAGGGAGAAAAGCAGTGGGAAAGATAAAAAGGAGGAAGAAAAAGTTGAGCAAATTGAAGATACCCGCATTTACAAGATCTACAACAAGCTGGAACGACCTCTTTTAGATAATTCCAGAACCCGATGGATTTTCCTGGGTACTACCATGTTTTTATTGCTGGCCTCTGTTGCCTTGTTCTTTACCAAATCGGTTGCCGTGAAAATGCTGCCTTTTGATAATAAAAACGAATTTCAGGTGGTGATAGATATGCCTGAAGGTACCACCCTGGAACGTACAGCGAATGTGACACGGGAAATTGGGCAGTACCTGTCTCAAAGACCCGAGGTGATGAACTACCAGAGCTATGTAGGCACCTCTGCTCCTATTACCTTTAACGGACTTGTAAGGCATTATGATCTTAGAGGAGCAAGTAACACCGCCGATATCCAGGTAAACCTGAAAGATAAGAGCGAAAGAAGTGAACAAAGCCACGACATCGCAAAATTATTAAGGCCGGATATTCAGAAAATCGCCAAAAAATTTGATGCAAATGTGAAGTTGGTAGAAGTGCCGCCCGGCCCCCCTGTTATGTCAACCATTGTTGCTGAAGTTTACGGCCCCGATTATGAAAGCCAAAAACACATTGCCAGAGAGATCAAGGGTATTCTAAAGGAAACACCCGATGTGGTGGATGTAGACTGGACTGTGGAAGCAGACCAGCCCGAAATACATTTCGAAATTGACAAGGAAAAAGCAATGCGCTACGGAATTGCTCCACAGCAAATTGTTCATACCATGAACGCAGCTTTGGGAGAACGGGCAATCGCCTACCTTTATGATGAAGATGCCACGCAAAGGGTAGAGATCATACTGGCCCTGGCCGAACAGGAAAAATCAACTCCGGTGGATATTTCCCAAATAAAGATCGTTTCCCAAAACGGGCAAATGGTAAGTGTAGCAGATCTTGTTCAAATTGAAGAAAAAATAAAGGAAAACAGTATTTTCAGAAAGAACCAGAAACGGGTGGTTTATGTGATGGCCGATATGGCCGGAGAGCTGGAGAGTCCCGTTTATGCCATTTTAGGAATGGAAGAAAAATTAAAGGAAATTGATCTTCCCCAGGGGTACGAGCTTGATGAGCTTTACCTGCAACAACCGGAACTGGAAGATAATTATTCTGTGAAATGGGATGGAGAATGGCAAATTACCCTGGAGGTTTTCCGAGACCTTGGAATCGCTTTTCTTGGGGTGATTTTTATAATCTATATCCTTATTGTTGGCTGGTTCCAGAATTACAGGGTACCAATAGTAATGATGGTAGCTATTCCGCTTTCGCTTATTGGGATAATCTTGGGACACTGGATCATGGGAGCATTTTTTACCGCTACCTCATTTATTGGAACGATAGCCCTTGCCGGGATCATGGTAAGGAATTCAGTGTTGCTCATCGATTTTGTGAACCTGCGCCTGGAAGACGGAATTCCGTTAAAACAGGCAGTGATTGAAGCAGGTGCAGTACGTACCACCCCAATCCTTTTAACTGCGGGAACGGTGGTAATAGGAGCTTTTGTTATCCTCTTTGATCCAATTTTTCAGGGGCTGGCGATTTCCCTAATGGGCGGAACCATTGTCTCTACCATCCTCACCTTGCTGGTAGTGCCACTGGTCTATTATATGATCGAAAAGAAAAATCATGAGTAACAACTCTGTTGGAGAAAAGCTGATAAGGGATTAAAAACCTCATCAGCTTTTACCTGACTTCTAAAGCACCAAAAAATGAAATTACTAATTGTAACAAGTGTAGCGGAATTCCAAAAGGAGATCCTTAACATATTTAAAAAGGCACAGATCGAAGCCTTTAGCCGCACAGAAATAGACGGATATAAAAGTTCGAATTCGGTTATTGCGACACTCAGCTGGTTTCCGGGAGAAAAAGGAGGGAATGAATCTCTTATGTTCTTTTCCTTCACCGAAAAAGAAAAAATCGACCTGCTGTTTGAACTGGTTTTAGCATTCAATGAAACCCTGGAAACCAACAATCCTATTAGGGTGGTGGTGGTCAATATCGAAAATTATATCTAACCAAAAAATCTTTAAAAAATGAAAAACAGAATCGTACGTGGGATTGCAGGAACTTTTATTCTAATAAGCCTTCTTTTGGCTATTTACGTAAATATAAACTGGTTGTGGTTTACCGGTTTTGTGGGCGCTAACCTATTGCAATCCTCCATAACCCATTGGTGTCTTATGGATAAGATCCTGGCAAAATTTGGAGTGACAGATGAGTTGAAGCCCGGCCAGAAATGCTAAAATAACTCTTGGGTTAGTGTTTGCTTTCTGTAACTCCCGGGATCGAGTATGATTTTCAGAAAAAGAGCCTGAAATTAAATATAAAACCTCAAAAGGCTTTTGCTCCTTTGAGGTTTTATTTATTAATAAGATTGATGATTTTTTCCGGATCTTGGCGGTTATCCCAAAAAGCTGTAATTATTATATGTTGAGAAGTCAATTTATTATAAATACTGAAATTTCCCATAGCGACCTCTCTGGTATTTAAATGTGAGGTAGGTTTCCCTGCTTCAGGATTTTTAACTATTGAATTTATACGATCCCTAATTAGCCCTAAAAGTTTTTCAGCATAAATTGTAGATATATTTCGCAATGTCCAGTATTTTAAAATCTCACGTCGCTGCTTAATTACAGTTTCAGTCAAGACTATAAGCTTTTTAGCCATTCAATATCTGTTTTGTCCAGTTCATCGTAAGAAACTACGCGGTCATTATTTATGTCTTCATCGCTCAAATTCAACATTAATATTTGAGCTTCGGAAAGTTTTACAACATCAT
>JAWOHC010000243.1:0-3568 GCA_046496275.1 Gillisia sp. | reverse complement strand
CGTTTAGAATGATAACCAAATGGGGACTACCCTTAGGAACACAAAGGGGAGTTTTAGCAACTATTTATTGATCTGAACAATAAGAATTCCTATTGCATTATTGAGTCCCATAACCGGAGTTATTATTTTAAGGCCACCTTCTTCCTTTAAAATATGTGGCTCGGTTAAGGAGTAGTCAATTTTTTCAGGATAATCCAGGCCTTCAAATTTTTTATCTGAAGACAGGCTTACTTTATTGGTTTTAGGATCTATCAGCTGCACCAAATCGGCACCGGATTCCCTTACAAATGCATTTACAAGTTGATTAAGGTTTTCGGTATTGTTGCGCATCAATTCGCTTCTTACAGACCATGAAAAGATCCTGGATTCAGATTCCAGGTTCTTGATTTGTAAACTGTCTTTCTCTGATTTATGTTTTGTTATGAGGGCTGATTTTTCATCATCAGATTTGGTGACCAGTTCTGTTCTTTCCTCTTCATATTGTTTTTCTATACTACCTATTTTTATGGAATACCAGATTAGTACAATAATCAGGATTATAGCCAGCAACACCGCAACGATATTCTTTTTAAGGAAATTAAGAAACCTATTGTTGGAAGTATCATTTTTCAAGACTTCTTCATTTGATTTCTCGTTGTTGTTATGGTCATTGTTTTCGCTCTGTTCATTATTTTTTGTGTCCATTCTATATTATTTTTTTTGGTTGGTTTTTGTTTTTATGAATTTTTCAAAGTTTATTAATAGCGTATTGAGATAACAAGTATTGAAGGTAATTCTCTTGATCAATCTTTAAATGTTACTTCATTTAAAAAAATAGGAGGAGGAGCAAGTGTGTTATTCCTATTTTACACACCAAGCCTAATATACGTATTTTTGTTAAATATGACAGCTGTTTTTCAAAGCAAATAACTGCAAAGCTTAAGTATATTCAGTGCTTTCGGTTTTATTTTTTTGGGTTGAACGCACATATTCAACATGTAATCACCCCTTTTTCATCTTAATTCAACTCCAGCTAAGGCCTATTGATTTCTTTGGATCTTGCCCGAATACTATAGGTATTTTAAATTATTGAATATATTGCCAGCGTAGCCAGGATGATTACTATGGGTCCAACAATTCCAATAAATATCCCGCCGGGAAAGAATTCTTTTTGATCTATCATTCCAGTACTGTAAGCTACCGCATTTGGCGGAGTGGAAACCGGCAATAAAAGCGCACAGGACGCAGATAATCCTATTACTATTGGAAGAATGGTAACATCGGAATTAGGTATAATGCTCATTAATGAGATTCCAACCGGGACTAAGATCGTAGTTGCGGCAGTATTGCTCATAAAGTTTGAAAAGAGCATCGTGACATACGCGAACAACACAATTAAGACATAATAATTTATTTCAAAATTCGTGATATTCTCCACAAAATAATCTGCAATTCCCTGTTCCTGAATAGCTAACCCTAAAGACAATCCGCCAGCAACCAACATTAAGGTATCCCAGGGGAGTTTTCGAACATCTTCTGAATCTACTATCCCAAGCATGGTGAGTAAAATTATTGGTATCCCGGAAACCGCCGCCACAGGAATGCCTGTCCATTGTGATGTTAACCACAAAAGCAAGGTTATGGATAGGACTATTAAAACAATGTTTTTTTTAATTCGATCTTCGGTTTGAATTTCAACATTTTCGGTCATTAAAAAATCCAACGAAATCACTTCTTTTTTAAGTTTATATTTTTTTTCAATAATTATAAAAGAAAGAAAAACCAAAATCAGTGCAACAGGAATTCCCACTATCATCCATTCAATAAAACTGATGCGTATACCGATGCTTTCCAGAGCACCTACGGCGATTGCATTTGGAGCAGAGCCAATGATGGTTCCCATTCCGCCTATGGATGCCGCAGTGGGTATTCCAATTATTAATGCCCGAATCAAGGAGGATTGTTTTCCCATTATCATAATTAATGGAGCTATGGATGCCAGGATCATAGAGGTAGTAGCCGTATTACTCATTAACATGGACAAAACAGCGGTGATAAACATAATTCCTAAAAGGATATTCTTGGAATTAGTGCCTAATCTTGGCAACATAAATTGAAGCAAACTTTCATCCAGTTTTGTTTTTCTCATTGCTTCGGCTAAAAAGAAACCGCCTAAAAACAACCAGATTACACCATCAGACCAGGTTTGTACATATATTTTTACATCTATGTTGGGATCGGATCCCATGGAAAAAACCAGGAAGCCAATAATTAATATACCAACAGCAAAAGGTGGTATTGCTTCTGTGATCCATAGGCCAATAGCCATAAAAAGCAGAAATAATGTGTAATCCTGAGTAGAGGTAAATTCATCTGATCTAAGCAGGTACACCAATAAGAATGAGATGACCAACGTGGATAAAAAGAAGAGCGCTTTGGTTTGTCTTTTTATTTTTAGGCGATATCGTGATTGTGAAAAAGTTCGTGAATCGGACATTTTAATGTTTTATTTTTTTTCTGATATTATTTGATCTTTGGGTTGATTTAATCTCAAAAATCACTTTTTCGCTCTGAATCCTGCGCTGAAATATTTGCAGAATCACAAATGAACCGCTGTTTTTTAATACCAGGGCCCAATCCGGTTAAAAATTCACCTAAACGTATCAAAAATCTTCCCTGATGGCGTTGTGCTATTTAATTAGAAAACAGCAAATAACAATGTAAACACAAATAATTGATGCCTGTAACCAGGCAATAAAACTATGAAAAGTCTTGTGAACAAAGAAAAAGCTTGTTCAAATTTTTTTGAATGACCAATATCAGTTTTCGCTCTGTTTTTAAGCTTCTAAAATTTTCCGGTAAACCTCCAGGTAGCCCTCAGTCATCTTTTGTCGGCTAAATTTTTCCGAAGCATATTGCCTGCAAAATTTCCTGTCGATGAGCTTGATTTTAGAAACCATTTCAACAGCTTCAGGAATAGAATGCACTAAAAAACCGGTTTTCCCGTCCAGGATCAGTTCCGGCATGGATCCTTTATTAAAAGCTATAACCGGGGTTCCGCAGAGCATGGATTCTACTACACTTAATCCAAAAGGTTCTTCAAAACCAATGGGATGTAAAAGGGCTGTTGCTTCCCCCAATAGTTTATCGCGTTTTGCTGGTCCGGAATTACCTACATACAGTACGTCCTGCTCATTGATGTACGGCTTAATTTTATTGTCAAAATATTCCTGATCCTGGATCAGGCCGGAAATGATAAGCTTCCTTCCCGATAATTTCGCGATTTGAATGGCTTCATAAGTGCCTTTATCGGGATGTATCCTTCCAAAAAACAGTAGGTAGTCCTTTGGTTGAGCGCAAAATGTAAACTCCCCGGTATTGATTCCATTGTAAACCGTGGCGACATAATCCAGTTCCGGACTGCGATCTGAATCGCTTATGGAAACGTAGTTGCCAATAGAATTATACTTTTTATAAACCGGGAGGATCTTTTGGGAAGAAAACCCATGAATGGTAGTAACCATAGGCGTTTTTATCAAACCCGAATACGTAAGCGGGAGGAAATCAAAATTGTTATGGATCAAATCAA
>JAWOHC010000203.1:0-27924 GCA_046496275.1 Gillisia sp. | reverse complement strand
GCCGGCGGGATGTGGCAAGTGTTGGCGCGGCGCGTCAATAGGTTATTTAAATCAGCAAATAGGTTTTATTGAAATTCCTTTGGAAATTGAATATGTGATTGTTGACAAAAAGATAGGCATTAATATTATTGGAGGTGGTAGTACGCTCTTTCTGGACAGAAATATGATCTCCCTTAATTCAGCTGATTTTTCCACAAATCTAGGAGCATCCAACAGCCTTAATAATTTAAGTTTTACAACAAATATAGGGGTAGGATTCGACTACAATATTTCTCCAAAGTTTGAATTGAACCTTGAACCTATATTCAAATATCAAATGAATGCTTTCAATGGAAACACGAGTAATGTAAATCCTTATTTCTTTGGGGTTTATTCTGGTTTCAGCTTCAAATTCTAAACCTACAAGGAAGGGTTTCTTAATTCCTTCAGAATCAAATCATAGGTTTCCTGTCTAACAGCTCTTTTATCTTCCTGGGTTTTTCCTTTGGTAGGAATAATTTCGTGTACTTTAGCCCTCATTTTCCCGGGACTTCCAGAGAAAAACGTATAGGAAAATCGCTTCTTGTTATCATGAAACGTGATTGGCACTACAGGGATTTGGTGATCTATCGCCAGCCTGAAAGCACCTTCCTTAAAAATAGTGAGTTCCAGGTTTTTATCTTCGGGAACTCCTCCTTCCGGAAAAATACAAATGCTGTTTCCCTGCTTTAGCCTGCGCTGAGCCTCTTCAAATACCTGAAATTTACTCCGTTGACTACTTCTGTCTACCAAAATACAGGTTCGCCGGTAGAAATATCCAAAAAGCGGAATTTTTGTAAGCTCCTTTTTTCCTACAAAAACAAATGGATGGTCTATCACCGTTAACATTAACATTATATCTATTATGGATGTGTGATTTGCCACAAACATATAGCTCCCTCCCTTTTTTAATTGAGCGGAAGATATTCTTTTGGGAACAAAACCCATCCCATAAACGATGCATTTCGCCCATATTCTTGCACAGGCAAAATACTGCGGATAGTACTTTTCTGAAGAAGTAAAAAAGATCAAAAAAGGCAGCATTATGATTATGGGTATTGCCATAAGCACATAGAACCAAATTCGCCAAAGAAGGATCAGAATTTTTTTGAATATATTCATACGAGCCAAAAATACTAAAATGAATTAAGCCAATTCCATAAAAGAAGTACCTTTGTAAAAATTAAAAAATTCAATGGCAAGAATACTTACCGGGGTACAAAGCACAGGCACTCCTCATCTGGGAAACTTATTGGGAGCCATAATTCCGGCGATTGAAATGGCAAATCGTCCTGAAAATGATTCTTTTTTATTTATCGCCAACCTTCATTCTCTCACTCAAATAAAAGACGCAGCGGTTTTAAAGGAAAACACCTATTCTACCGCGGCTACATGGCTAGCATTTGGTCTCGATATTGAAAAAACCGTTTTTTACAGGCAAAGTGATATTCCCCAGGTAACCGAACTTTCCTGGTATTTAAGCTGCTTTTTTCCATACCAACGCTTAACCCTGGCGCACTCTTTTAAAGACAAAGCCGATAGACTTGAAGACGTGAATTCAGGCTTGTTTTCGTATCCTATGTTGATGGCTGCAGATATCCTTCTTTACGATGCCGAAATTGTTCCTGTAGGAAAAGATCAATTACAACATATTGAAATGACCCGGGATGTAGCGTCAAGATTCCATGCTCAAATGGGAGATACATTTGTAATTCCAGAAGCAAAGGTGCAGGAAGACACCAAATATATTCCCGGTACTGACGGAGAAAAAATGAGTAAATCCAAAGGAAATGTGATTAATCTATTTCTTTCAGATAAGGAACTTCGAAAACAGATCATGAGTATTGCAACAGACAGCACTCCCCTGGAGGCTCCAAAAGATCCTGAAACCTGTAATGTTTTTGCGTTATACAAACTCCTTGGAACGGCTGCACAAATCAAAGAATTGCGAGCTAAATATCTGGCAGGTAATTATGGATATGGTCATGCAAAACAGGCCCTTTACGAACTAATTATCCAAAAATTTGAAAAGCAACGGGAACGCTATACGTATTATATGCAACATCCCGAGGAAATAGATGCCGCGTTAGAAAAAGGGGCAGAAAAAGCATTTGAAACAGCCAACGAAGTACTATTAAGGGTACGAACTAAACTTGGTTACTAAATAGCTTCAAATAATTTTCCCGGAAGGGGCCTGATGGCCCCTTTTAATTCCATTTCCAGCAATAACCCAGCAGCTTTGTAGGTGGGGATCTCACAGCTTAAGGCAATAGTATCCAATTGCTGCTTACCATTTTCTATTAAATAATCATGGATTGGCTGCTCCAGGCCGTCTAATTCTATAAATAGCTTTTTTTGTACCACCGATTGCCCAATGTTAAGATCCCAGTTAAGAATGTAAACCAGATCTGCAGCGCTTGTAAGCACATGGGCATTTTGAGATTTTATCAGGTTGTTACAACCACGGCTTTGCGAGTCTAAAGGCCTTCCGGGAACCGCAAAAACCTCTCGGTTATAAGAATTTGCGATATCTGCTGTTACCAAAGAACCCCCTTTTTGGGCACTTTCCACCACGATCGTCGCTTCACTAAGCCCTGCAATTATCCTGTTGCGTTTTAAAAAATTGGTGCGTTCAAATGCCTGGGTAGACCAAAAATCGGTGAAAAAACCACCATTTTCTTCCACCTGTTCAACATATTTTGAATGAATTTTTGGATAGATCTGGTTTAGGCCATGAGCCAAACAGCCAATGGTTTGTAATTTATTTTTAACCGCCGCCTTTTGAGCGGTTATATCCACGCCATACGCAAACCCGGAAATGATCACCGGATCTAAAGGTGCCAGTTCCTCAATAAACTGTTCACAAAAAGCTGTACCATGAATGGTTATATTCCGGGTGCCAACCACGCTTATTATTTTTTTGTTCTTTAGATCTATATTTCCGCGGGAAAACAACAAAATTGGCCCGTCATTGCAATGTTTGAGTTTTTCCGGATACGCCGGATCCTGGTAATAATCATATCGAATATTGTTTTCCTGAATAAATTTAAGTTCAGCTTCCGCAGAACGTAAATGCTCAGAATCATGCAATCCTTTCAGTTTAAAGTTTCCAATTCCATCGATTTTCAGAAGGCTTTGCTT
Organism: Gillisia sp.; assembly: GCA_046496275.1. Taxonomy (GTDB): domain Bacteria; phylum Bacteroidota; class Bacteroidia; order Flavobacteriales; family Flavobacteriaceae; genus Gillisia. Next base: position 24,765 of record JAWOHC010000203.1, on the reverse strand, counting down.
TTTTGATTTCAGCACCGCTTCCGCAGATCCAAGATGCCTGATGAGTTTTTTAGCAGTACTATCCCCCAGATTTGGAATATGTTGCAAAGCCAGAACGTAAAGTAATTCAGATAAATCCATAATTTTAAAAGCTTTGCCCCGTAAAATGAACTAATGCGATAAAAACGCTGTACATTATTCATTTTCAATGATTAATAACATTCAGGGAGTATTAAAAATACTCAAAAAAAGATTTGTTAATAAGATATCTTTAGCTAATTTTATGCTGTTGCATAAAATCTTACTTTTGTAATTATGACGATAGCTACTTTCATCTCTGATTTACTTTACCGTTACGAATGTGTCATCCTTCCCGGTTTTGGGGCATTTTTAACCCAAAAAGAGTCGGCACATTTCGACGAGGAGTCCAAAACTTTTTTCCCGCCTAAAAAGCAGGTTTCCTTCAATGCACAATTAAAGAAAAGTGATGGGCTGTTGGTAAACTATATTTCAGAAGTGCAGGGGATATCATATCCTGCAGCTGTTTATAAGGTGGAAGAATATGTCCAGCAAATCAACGAACAGCTGGAAAAAGAAAATAAAGTGACTTTAGATACTTTGGGGAACTTCTCTGTTTCTTCTGAAGGAAATTTGGTGTTTGACACCTTTAAAGCAACTAATTTTCTTTCGGAAGCTTTTGGTTTAAGCACTATCCCGGCTTCTGTGATCAAGCGGGAAGCTTATATGAAGCAGGTTCAGGAACTCGAGGAAAAAGTACCTTTCCTTTTCACTCCGGAAAGAAGACAAAGCAGGCCTTATTTAAAATATGCTGCCATAGGAATAATCGCTTTAGGCCTTGCCGGATTTACCGGTTTGAATATCTACAGCAATCAGGTAAGCCAGCACAATGTTGCTGAACAGCAGGCTGCCGAATCCCAATTACAACAACAAATTCAACAAGCTACCTTCATTATAGATAATCCACTTCCGGAGATCACTTTTAAGGTGACCAAACAAATTGGTGATTATCACATTGTTGCGGGTGCTTTCCGTGTGGAAGAAAATGCCCACCAAAAAGTAACCGAGTTAAGGACTGAAGGCTTTAAAGCCCGGTATATTGGTGAAAACAAGTTTGGACTTCATCAAGTGGTTTATGGTAGTTTTCAAACCAGACCGGAAGCCATGGATATGTTGAGAAACGCCAAAAAATCAAACGAAGGAGCCTGGATGCTTATTCAGGAATTTTAATACTTCATTAACTTGTAAACAGCTGGAATGACTTGTACCTTTGCCAGAAAATTGGCAGAATGCAATCAAGAACTCCATCCGATTCCCGTACTATACTTACAGACCTTGTTTTACCAAGTGAAACCAATCCGCTTAATAATCTATTTGGCGGGGAACTATTGGCAAGAATGGATCGTGCAGCGAGTATTGCCGCAAGAAGGCATAGCCGCAGGATTGTAGTGACCGCCTCTGTAAATCACGTAGCATTTAACAAAGCGATTCCTTTAGGAAGTGTGGTTACTGTAGAAGCGGCTGTTTCCCGTGCCTTTAAAAGCTCTATGGAAATCTTTATCGATGTTTGGGTGGAAGACCGCGAAAGTGGAAAACGATCTAAAGCCAACGAAGCTATTTATACCTTTGTAGCGGTAGATGAAACCGGATCTCCGGTTATTGTTCCTGCTCTGAATCCTGAAACAGAACTTGAGAAAGCCCGTTTTGATGCCGCCTTAAGAAGGAAACAGTTAAGTTTGGTTCTTGCGGGAAAAATGAAACCAAAAGATGCAACCGAGCTGAAAGCCTTGTTTCAGGAATAGATTATCCCACACAATTAAAATCAATGTATTTAATCAGGAACCAGCCTATTTAAGAAGTACTTATTCCTGTTTTACATTCGTAAGATCCAGGCTGAAGGATCCAGTTTATCCATGTTTTTGTAGATAAGGAAATAAAGAGTTGTTTTACCCGAACTGCTGCTGGTGGCTACTTCCCCGATATCCTGACCCAGGGAAACTACATCCCCCTTATTCACGTATACCTTGGCAAGATTGTTATAGATGGTAAGATAATCTCCATGCCTCACCATTACAGCTTTATTTGCACCTTTTACGGCCTGGACTTCACTTACGGTTCCCGCAAAAACCGAGCGTGCTTTTCCACCTTGTTCAGTCTCAATACGCACTCCGTTGCTGTTGATGCTTATTGATTTTACAACCGCGTGCGGTTGGGTTCCAAATCTGGTAGTTACAACCCCGGATCGCACAGGCCATGGAAGTTTTCCCTTATTGCTCGCAAAATTTGCCGCAAGCGCTTTTGCCTCCGGAGTCAATTCATAAACATCCCGGGAAGTTGAACCGCTTTCCTTATTGGCTGCAGCGATAGAAGCCCTTATTATTTCATCAATTTGTTTATCTATCGCGCTAATCTCCTGCTGTTTCTTCTTGATTTGCGATGCAAACTGACCCTCCTTTTGTCTTATACTTTTTATAAGAACCTGCTGAGATTGACGGTTTTTTCCTAATTGTGCCCGGGTTTCCCTGTTTTCGGCAATTAAGATATCCTTTGTTTTTTTCTGCTTGATCAAACTTGAGTTCAGCGACTGCATTTCTTCTGTACGAAGCTTAATTTCGTCTCCTTGCTGTTTTCTGTAATTCGCGTACTGTTTCATGTATTGAAGCCTCTTATAGGCTTGTAAGAAACTTTCAGAAGACAATAGAAACATCACCCTGCTTTGCTGAGATTTACTTTTAAAGGATTTTTCGATCATTTGAGAATAATCTTCCTTTAATTTCTCCAGTTCCTTCCGGAGACTCTGGATTTTGTTGGTGTTGGAATTGATATCCCGGGTAAGCAAATTCGCCTGCTGGTTAGTTACCTTGATCAAATTCTCTGTAGTTCTTATCTGCCGGTCCAGGTCCTCCACTTCGGTTAAAACAGATTTTTCTGCGTTTTTATTTGAAGTTCTTAACGTGTTGATCCTTTGAATCTCTTCCCGAAGTTCAATACGTCGTTTTTCCAAATCCTCACGATTGGTTTGTGAATACCCTGAAAAATTCCCTGTAAGGAGAATAAGCATCAGAATTAGGAGCGGGATACTGTTTTTAAACATCATTATTCTAGAACGATTTCATCATAACCTGAAGGAATTTCGAAAGGGAAACTCACCGGATCGTCAAACGTTACCGACCTAAACGAGATCTCTATCTGGGTACCACTTCCCTGGCTGTTGGCCACGATCCTAATCTCTTCCGGGATCGTTCTTCCATTCACCCTTTGGTATTTTGGATAGGTAACGGTCACATTCCTGTTTTCTTTCTCCTGGGATAATTGCTGGGCAATTGTTTTAAAACTTTTGGAATCAAGCAGGAAAAGTTTCTTGATAATCCCCAATTCCATTGAAGGTACCAATTGATAGCCCTGAATGGATTCGGTTAATTTATAGCGGTCTGATCTTAGATCATATATGGTTTGTCCGGTCAACAAATTCTGCAATTTATCAAAGTCCAAAGGCGTTCCCAGCCATTGGCTAAGCAATCTGTAATCTCCGTCAAAATAGGTTTTGCTTATCTTCTCGTAGTAACTCACTCTATCTCTGGTAATAATGGCCTTTGCCAATGGAATTCCGAGCAATTGAGCACTCATCCAGATCACACTGTCTTTTTGCATTCTAAAACTCACCGTAACCGATTGTGAACGGTCTTCATCCTGATATTTCAAGCGTAAACGGCTGTTCATAGTTTCAAAATCCGCTTCGTTGCTGTAGTGCATAGCAACAACTTTTGCGGTTGCTGCATCTTCAATTTCAACAGGCTCCTTCCTGCTCTTACAGGAAATAATCAATAAACATATACTTAGTAGGGTGAATGCTTTCTTATACATTTAATTTTGACTTTTTTTAATTTGTGTGGACTTCTCGCTGAATTCCGTCGCTTTTTCGGCGTTTCCAAGTCCGGTGTAGGTAATCGACAATTGATCAAAGAATTCGGCTGTCAGTATTTGATCATCTATTAAATAATCAAGGCCAAATGTAAGTATTTCCAATGCTTCTGTAAATTCCTTTTTCTTATTTAACGCAGCACCCTGAATGAGGTACAGAATTGGTTGGGCAGGAAAAATTTCAATGGCCTTTTCACTTAATTTTAGTGCATTATCCAGTTTTAAAAGATCTACCTGCAATAGCAAAGTATTGCGTAAAAGATCAAAATTGTCAAGATTTTTTTCTATGCCCAGCTCAAAATACCCAAGCGCTTTTTCCTTTTGATTTTTTATGAGGTAATATTCTCCAAATCTCTGGTAGATCTCCGGGCTGCTTTCAGCTTTTGAAAACACTTCAGCAACTTCCAGTAATTCATCCTCATAGGAAGGATTTTCATTTACAAACAGCAAAAAATCATTTAAAACCTTAAACTTGGACACGGGATCAATTTCCTCGGCCTCCAAAATAAGCTTCATTGAATTAAGCGCTTCGGTTGTTTCTCCGGAATCCAGATGAAATTTATACAGAGCCAGGTGAACCACTTTGGAAGTAGGAAAGGACTTTTCCATGTTTTTAGCGATTTCAAAAGCTTCTTCCTGCATATCCTGTTCACTGTAAACAAATATCAGGTTGAGATAATTTCTTTCATTCTCTGGATTAAGCTTAATGGCATCCAGTAATACCTGAATTTGCCCCGAAGTATTTTCGGTAAGTGCATAAATTTGCTGTCTTAAGCCTGTTCTGTATTCTGTTAAACCAAGTTCTGAATCCAATTTATTCAGCAACTTTATTAGTGTATCGTACTGTTGGTCCTCAAATAAAATATTCGCCAGATTTTCATAATATTTTGAATTAAAAGGAAGCAATTTTTGAGCTATCAAAGTGGCCTGTTCATAATCCTTATCGTAATAAAAGGCATCCATCAATTCTACCAACACCCATTCCTGGTTGGGCTGCAATCTATTGGCCTTTTGCAAACTGGATATCGCCTGTTCGTATTTTTTAAGTGCCTTGTAATTCTTTCCAAGCTCAAAATGAACCACAGCATTTTCAGGTTGCAAGCCCTCGCATTTTTGAAGTGCCACAATCGCCTTTTCGTAATTCTCGATGGCCTTTTGCTTTAAAGCTTCAAAAAAATATTCCTGGAATTCATCGGTTACAGTTCCCAGATCATCAACATTAACATCCTGAACTGGAATTTCTATCTCCTGCGCAATTGCTTCGGAAGAAAATAAAATCCCCAAAAACATCAGTATACCTATGTAGCTCTTCTTTTTCACTCTTTTGCATTATTACCGCTCAACCAAGGGGAACCAACATATGGATCTTTATTCCAAAACCGAATAATCTCCTATGCTAATGCTGGTAAAATCACCATTAAATTTAGCAAAACTCCCTATCATGGCATTGTCCAGTTTTGCATTTTTTATTTCAGAAAAATTCTGAATTAAACTGTTTTCTATAGTGGAATCCTTTACCACACAACCGTCTCCAATGGATACATTTGGCCCTATTTTCGCATTTTCCAACACCACATTTTCACCTATAAAACAAGGTTCGGTAATTTCAGAATTTGTGATCTTAACAGAGTCCGATATCAACTTTTCTCCATCCTGATGCAAAAATTTCAACATCCTTGCGTTGGTTTCTACTGTAACGTCTTTATTTCCGCAGTCCATCCATTCGTCTACCTTTCCGGGAACAAAAATCAAGCCTTTTTGCTTCATCGCCTCAATTCCGTCATTGATCTGGTATTCCCCGCCACGAATAATATTTTTATCCAATACGGTTTGTAATTCCTCCTTTAGAACGGAAACATCTTTAAAATAATAAATTCCTATCACAGCAAGATCTGAAACAAATTCTTCCGGTTTTTCAACAAGATCTGTAATTTGGTTCTTTTCATTTAGTTTCACCACTCCATAGGCATTGGGATTTTCCACCTGTTTCACCCAGATAACGCTATCGGCATCTTTATCGAGTGAGAAATCTGCTTTAAAAAGTGTGTCGGCATATGCGATAACGGCGGGACCTTCAAGAGAATCCTTGGCACACATGATCGCGTGACCGGTTCCCAAAGGTTTATCCTGATAATAAATACTGGCTTTTGCGCCAAGGCTTTCAGCGATCCTAATAAGATCTTTTTCTACTTTTTCACCAAAATCGACTCCAATAATAAAAGCGACTTCCTCAATTTTTTCATCCAGTACTTTTGCGATATCTTCCACCAAACGGTGTACGATAGGTTTTCCTGCTATTGGAATTAAAGGTTTTGGAACAGTTAAGGTATGAGGGCGAAGTCGTGAACCACGACCTGCCATTGGTACTATAATCTTCATATTAAATTAGTATTGAGTAATTAGAATTGAGATGTGAGATTTTAGAAATGTCCTTCGGGTATTAAGGTGATGACAACTTTTTGACTCAAACTTATTTAATAATTTATGTGTCAACTTATTGTCTTTCATCTATTATCTATATTCTTTCTTGTGTTTTTATATTATTGGTTAATACATTATTATTTAGTTCCGGTGCTGCCGAAGCCGCCGGCTCCTCTTTCAGTTTCTCCAAGTTCTTCGACTTTTATCCATTCTGCCCGTTGGTGTTTTGAAATCACCAATTGTGCCACGCGTTCCCCATTTTCAATGGTGAAATTTTCGCTGGAAAGGTTTACCAGAATAACCCCAATTTCCCCTCTGTAATCTGCATCTATGGTACCGGGGGAATTAAGTACTGTTACTCCATTTTTTGCAGCGAGGCCGCTTCGAGGTCTTACCTGAGCTTCATAACCCAAAGGTAACTCAATAAACAATCCGGTTTTCACAATACTGCGCTCCAATGGTTTTAACGTAATTGCTTCTGAAATATTGGCTCTCAAGTCCATTCCTGCAGAGGCCTCAGTCTCGTAATGTGGCAGTTTATGCGAAGACTTATTGATTATTTTAATTTGCATTCTAATAAATTTTATGAGTTATAAATTTTAGCGGTCTTAATGTTAGCGCTTATTATTAAAAGTTTTTTACTTGAAGGAAGGTGGACAAATAATAAATTATTAGAACCTTTTCAAGCATTTTTTTCCGCAGTTGATTCGAAATTATCTATTTAAAAAAATCTTCATCAAAATCTTCATCATCAAAACCTTCATCATCCTCTTCCATTATGCTTTGGATATCTTCAAGGTTTACATTTACATCCTCAACCTCAAAGTCGGTTGGATCAAATCTACCGCCCATCCATTTAACCATATCCTTATATTCCGGATGTTTTTTATTCGAAATTATCTCCAAAAAATTGTAATAACCATGCAAACCTCCACAATCTTCAGGCGGACAAGCGAGTTTTCCTTTAATGCAAACAGGGTAATACGTGTTAGGATCTAAAGGCATGGTTTTTTCAACCACAATGGAATGAATCCATCCATCGCCAAAATCGTATTCATAGGTAAAACTTTTTACCTCCCCTTTTGAAAGCACTTCCTCCAGGGTAATTTCGGTAGCGTCTATAACATCAGAATCCACTAATTCAGGATCATCAAAATCATCCTCTGTGATCCCAATTCGGTAATTTCCTATTTTAAATTCATATAAATGATAATTCCCCCAGCCCATCGCTAATTGAATGGTGTAATGCAACTCATAAAAAGAGATCGAACTTAGCACCAAAACCCGTCTCCAGATGGGCGGCTTAGAATTTTTTAAGGTAATTTTAAGCTGAACTGCTCTTTCTTCCATAAATGGATATTTTAATGGTTGATGATTTTTCTGAAATCCTTCCGTTCATTTATAACTACAAACATTAAGAACAAAGCTACAAAAGCAGTTCCTACAAAATAGTTTTCCCTGAAAAAATTAAAGGAAATCACTGCAAATCCTATTGAAATAAACAGGTACAAAAATATGTTTTTAATATTATAGGGAACCGGATAATATTTTCTTCCGAAGAAATAGGAAACAAGCATCATTGTACCATAGGCAGCGAGTGTTGTATAGGCTGATGCCATAAAACCGATGATGGGAATAAGCCATAAATTGAGGCCAATGGTAATTAGGGCGCCAATTATAGAGATGTACATTCCCAATTTTGTCCTGTCGGTCAATTTGTACCAAACAGAGAGATTGTGATAAATCCCCAAAAATAAATTGGCCAACAAAACAACAGGTACAATGGAAATGGTGACCCAATAATCTGGATTGGGAACGATGAGCATTTTGAAAAAATCCAGAAATACCACCATAACAATAAAGATCAAACTGCCCAGGATCACAAAATAGTTGAGAATATTGGCATAGGTTTGTTTTGCATTCTCCTGTTTGGCCTGGTTAAAGAAGAAAGGCTCTGCACCTAACCGGAAAGCCTGGACAAAAATGGTCATGAAAATGGCGAGTTTGTAACAGGCCGCATAGGCTCCCATAATTTCAGCTGAAACCATATCCTTCAACAAGATCTTATCCAGCATTTCATTAATCACAAAAGCAATCCCGGCTACCATAATTGGCCAGCCGTATTTCCACATTTGTTTGAAAATTTCAGTGCTAAATGCGATACTGGTTTTGAAAAAGTACGGCAACAAAATTAGGAAAGTCGCACCACTGGCGAGCAAATTGGCAAGAAAAATATACTGGACTTTGTCGGTTTCGGAATAGTTCCCTAAAATGAAATCGGGTATTAAGGAAGGAAATTTTGGAATAAACCATAGAAAGTAATAATTCACCAGGACCACCAATACTATATTAAAGATCTTTATGGCTGCAAATTTCAGCGGTCTGTTGGAGGCTCTTAAAAATGCAAATGGAACCACCACTAAGGTATCCAGGGCCAAAATCCCCAACAGCATGTTGAAATAATCCGGGTTGAGATCTACCAAAGCAATTAAGTAGTCCCTAAAAAGAAAAACAACCAAAAAGAAAATGACGGTTGTTACCGTGAGACTTATAAAAGCCGTGGAAAAAACCAGATTTTTTTTCTCTGAAGTACTAAAAAACCTAAAAAATGCCGTTTCCATTCCATAGGTCAGGATCACATTAAAAAATGCGGCCCAGACATAAAAAGTGGTGTTTACCGAATAGCCAACCGTAGAAAGCGCTGTAACATGCAAAGGCACAAGAATGAAATTCATGAGCCTTGGCAATACTGTTGCGAAACCGTAAATGATGGTATCCTGAAAAAAACGTTTTAAGGTGCTCAAAAGGGGGTTGGTTTAAGCTATAAATATCTTAATTAATCGGTTAATTCCCGCCTGTAGAGCAGCTTAATTTGCAAAGACTATTCTTTTGAACGTTCTTTTATTCCGGTAATTTTATAATATTTCCTTTTATTGTTTTCCTTAAATACAACCACAGCCTCATCCTCCTTTAGCTCAAATGGAACTTTAACCGGCATTTGAGGCATCATATTGGCATATTCCTCGGCAGGATCCGAACTCATGATAAGATCTTTATTTCCTGTGCTAAAATAAGCCATATAAACACCTGTCTTCGCTGAATCCAGCTCTAATGGTGATTTCATTCCGCGGAAATATACACTGTCAAGACTAATCCTGTTAGGCTGAATAGCTTTTACCGGAATAAAAAGCTCTAAAGAATTGGTGTTTGAAGTAAAATATGGTTGATCGAATTGAGCGGGCGATCGTTCCTGAAGGTCTTTATTACTTGCACAACTGCTCAATAAAACGGCAGTAAATAGGGTGCTAAATGCGAGGTAGAAATATTTCATAATTAACTGTTTTTAATGGTTAATGTATCTAAAACAAAATGAATGCCAAAAGAAAACCCCGGCACTTCTGCAGGGGTTTTCCGGTTTTATTTAGTCTACTGTCCTTATTGTCAAAAGAAATTCATCTAATTGTTCAAAGCCTCGGCTCCACCAACAATTTCTAAAATTTCATTGGTTATGGAGGCCTGACGGGCCTTGTTGTACGATAATTTAAGGGAATCCCTTAATTCAGTAGCATTATCGGTAGCTTTATGCATTGCTGTCATCCGGGCTCCGTGCTCTGATGCCTGGGAATCACTCATCGCTTTGAAAAGTTGCATTTTCAAAGATTTTGGGATTAAATCCCTCACGATTTCCACTTTAGTTGGCTCAAAAATATAATCCAGCGTAGCATTTTCATCCGTAACAAATTTCTCGATAGGTAAAAATTGCTCTGTAGTTATAATTTGAGTTGCGGCATTTTTGAACTGGTTGTAAACAAATACGATCTCATCGTATGTTCCTTCCAAAAACAATTCCATCAATTCTTCTGCGATTACAGCAACGTGCTCATAATCCAAATTGTCGTAGATGGCAGTGTTGGTTTGAGAAATGGTGAAACCTTTTTTCAATACATCGCTTGCCTTTTTACCTATGGTATAAAGGCTCACATTTTTATCGCTGTATTTTTCAGCAGCGATTAGTCTAACACCTTTTACGATATTATTATTGAACGCTCCGGCAAGACCACGATTGGAGGAAATAGCCACAATCAGGACGTTTTTCACCTCGCGATGTTCAGCATATTTACTGCTGGTATCATCATCCAGCGTTGCGCTTAAACTTTGAAGCAGTTCTGTTAACTTTTCAGAATAAGGACGCATTTGGGTAATGGAATCCTGGGCCTTGCTCAACTTTGCGGCCGACACCATTTTCATAGCACTGGTGATTTGCATCGTTGATGAAACCGATGTTATCCTGCTGCGTAATTCTTTTAAGTTTGCCATTTTTTATAGAATTGAACATTAAGCACTGGCTGTAAACCAGTTGCTTAATGCTTTATAAATCCATTTTTTAAATACAAGCCTGAGTTCCTGAAACCCGGGTATTTGTACTCAATACTATTTCTTGAATTTTTCTGAAATCTCTTTTGCCACATTGGTAAGAGTTTCAGTGATCTCATCTGTAAATTTTCCAGATTTGATCGCGTCCAACACATCACGATGCTTCACATTCAAAAATTCCAGGTAATCTTTTTCAAATTCCTTAACTTTTTCCACAGGAACACTTCTAAGAAGGTTTTTTGCTCCGGCAAAAATTATCGCAACCTGATCCTCTACTGCATAAGGGTCATTTTCAGCTTGCTTTAAAATCTCAACGTTACGCTTACCTCTTTCAATAACATTTAGCGTTGCAGCATCCAGATCCGATCCGAATTTAGCAAATGCTTCCAGTTCACGATATTGTGCCTGATCCAGTTTAAGGGTACCAGCCACTTTTTTCATAGCCTTAATTTGTGCATTACCCCCAACTCTTGATACAGAAATTCCCACATCGATCGCAGGACGAACCCCCGAGTTAAACAGGTCTGTAGTCAAGAAAATTTGACCATCGGTAATCGAGATCACGTTTGTTGGTATATATGCAGAAACGTCGGCAGCCTGGGTTTCAATAATTGGAAGTGCAGTTAAAGAACCGCCTCCTTTTACTTTTCCTTTCATCCATTCCGGAAGATCATTCATTTGTCCTGCAATCTCATCATTGTTGATGATCTTGGCAGCACGCTCCAGAAGTCTGGAGTGCAAAAAGAAAACATCACCAGGATAGGCTTCACGTCCCGGAGGACGACGTAATAAAAGGGAAACTTCACGGTAAGCTACCGCTTGTTTTGATAAATCATCGTACACAATTAATGCAGGACGACCAGTATCTCTAAAATACTCCCCGATTGCAGCTCCTGCGAATGGTGCATATACCTGCATTGGAGCAGGATCTGATGCATTTGCAGCAACAATAGTAGTATATGCCAAAGCACCTTTATCTTCCAATACCTTCACAATTCCCGCAACGGTAGAGGCTTTCTGGCCAATAGCAACATAGATACAATACACGGGTTTTCCGGCATCGTAAAATTCTTTTTGATTCAAAATAGTATCGATACAAACAGCGGTTTTCCCTGTTTGACGGTCACCAATGACCAATTCCCTTTGTCCTCTTCCAACCGGTACCATAGCATCAATAGCTTTGATTCCTGTTTGCATAGGTTCGGTTACCGGTTGACGGTAAATAACACCTGGTGCTTTACGTTCCAATGGCATCTCGAAGGTTTCTCCTACAATAGGTCCCTTTCCGTCGATTGGGTTTCCAAGGGTATCTATTACCCTTCCTGAAATTCCTTCACCAACTTTTATAGAAGCGATACGTTGGGTTCTTTTTGCTATAGATCCTTCCTTTATATCCTTGGAAGGTCCTAAAAGTACTACCCCAACATTATCTTCTTCAAGGTTAAGAACAAGTCCTTCCAAACCACTTTCAAATTCTACCAATTCCCCATATTGAGCGTTGGCTAAACCGTAGATACGGGCGATACCATCACCAACCGTAAGCACAGTTCCCACTTCATCTAAAGAAGCTTTTGCTTCAAAACCTGAAAGTTGTTTTTTTAATATTGCTGAAACTTCAGCTGGATTTACTTCGGCCATAATTATTTAGAATAAAATTGGTACGCAATGCGCACCTGTTTTAATTAAATTTTTGAAATATATGTGTTGTTTTTAAACTCCCTTTTCAGGTTACTAAGGCTTTTAGCAACACTCGCATTGTATTGCAAATCTCCTATTCTTAGGATAAAACCGCCAATAATAGATGGATCTACAATATTTTCAATAGTTGCACCGCTTCCTGTAAGCTCTTTCACCTTTAGCAGTATTTTTTCCTCCAGTGCTGCATCCAATGGTATTGCAGTTGTAACGGTTGCTGCCTGAACCTGGTTCATCTCATTATACAATAAAGTATATTTTTGAGCAACAACTTTTAATATAGCGATCCGGTTATTTTCTATAAGAATATCAAAAGCACCTAATGTAATAGTGTGTGCATCACTAAAGATCTCCTTTAAAACATTCTTTTTTATGCCACCTTTAATCACAGGACTTGAAAGCGCATCCTGAAGATCCTCACTAGCAGTAATGGTTTTGAAAATCGTTTGCATATCACCATTGACAACATCTGCAGCACTTTGATCCTTTGCAAGATCTAAAATTGCCTTCGCATATCTTAGAGAAACTCTGGTTCCTTTCATAACTCTAATTTAGCTTAACATCATCCAGCATCGATTCAACAAGTTTTCGTTGCTTATCCTTATTGGATAATTCTTCACGAACAACTTTTTCAGCGATTTCAATAGACAAACTGGCAACCTGATTTTTGATATCAGCCATTGCAGCATTCTTTTCATTTTGAATGGTGATTTGAGCCTGAGCAACTATATGATTTGCCTTTTCCTGAGCTTCTGTTCCTGCATCGGCAATCATTTTATCCTTTATTTCTCTGGCCTCTCTTATAAGAGCATCCCGTTCAATTCTTGCTTCCTTCAACAATTTCTCATTATCGGCTTTCAAATTCTGCATTTCCTTTTTTGCGTTCTCGGCAGAGGATAATGCGTCATTTATAGAATCTTCTCTCTCTTTTACCGCACCAAGGATGGGTTTCCAGGCAAATTTTGCCATTAAAAGGATGAGAACTAAAAAAACCACGGAATGCCAAAAGAACAAGCCAATGTCAGGGGTAATTAAATCCATATTATTTATATAAAAATTATTTAATCAAAAATCAATTTAAAACCTGTTCGCAACCAACCGTTGCGAACAGGGTCTTAAAACTTTAGGACTTAAGCCGGTACAGTAAGCACCCCTAATAAGGCAGCAACTACTCCAAAAAGGGCAACACCCTCTACAAGTGCAGCAGCAATAATCATAGCCGTCTGGATTTTCCCAGCAGCTTCTGGCTGGCGAGCGATCGCATCCATTGCAGATGAACCAATTTTACCAACACCCATAGCAGCTCCAATAACTGCAACTCCAGCTCCTAATGCGGCAAGTCCAATGTGTAAATACTCCATAGTAAATAAATTAAAAATTAAAAATTAATGATGCTCATGTTCCGCAACCGCTACCCCTATGAACAGGGCAGACAGCATTGTAAAAATGAACGCTTGAAGGAATGCAACCAGCAATTCCAAAACGGTGATAAACAATGCAAATGTTACCGATATTCCGGCAACGCCCGCACTCTCCAGTATAAAAATAAGTCCTAATAAACTTAGAATAATAATGTGACCTGCCGTGATGTTTGCAAACAAACGAATCATTAAAGCGATTGGCTTAATAAATAACCCCATCACCTCTACTACAGCCAAAATAGGCTTCACAAAAGTAGGTATTCCCGGCATCCAAAAGATATGTTTCCAGAATTCCCTGTTCCCGTTCACTAATATTAATACCAGGGTAAACAAACCAAGGGATACTGTAACAGATATATTTCCTGTAACGTTGGCAGCTCCCGGAAGTAATCCCAAAAGGTTCGTGATCCAGATAAAGAAGAATACCGTTAAAAGAAAAGGCATAAACTTCATATATTTTTTCTCTCCAATTTGTGGGCGGGCAATATCATCCCGTACAAAAATCACAAGTGTTTCCAGTACATTGTTTAAGCCAGACGGTGCTTTGGTATTATTTTTATAATAACGGGCAAGGGAAAAGAAGAATAACAGCATCAAAACCACTGTTATTAACATAGCTGCCACATTTTTAGTAATGGAGAAATTCCAAGGTTTGCTTGCGTTTACCGCATTATAGTCTTTATCAAAATTAAGAGCTGCAGCACCTTCATCAAGCATATAAATTTTTTCGTGATAATTCACGAACTGCATTCCGTCTTTCTCAACTATATACTCGCCTTCGGTATCATGATGAAATTCACTGGACATAAAGGAAACCATTCCATTATCAGTAAAAAGAATTACAGGGAGTGGAAGGGTAAAAGAATTCTCTCCAGATCCAAAAAAATGCCATCCATGCGAGTCCCCAATATGATGCATAATCATATCGGTAGCATTGAATTTTTCTGCTTTTTCTTCAATTATAAGGTCCTCTTCCTGAGAAAAAGAAAATAAAGGAATCAAAGCCAGTGCAAAAATCACTATAATCTTCAAAGATTTTTGTGCTATCATAGTTCTGTTAAACTTAAAAAATAGGTGCTCAAAATTTCCGTGCAAAGGTATACTTTAATTTTTATCTAAAAGCTAACATTTCATTTTTTTGATTCGATTCATGCTTTTTTGATGCCTTTAAAACACAAATAGTTATTTGGAATTTATTAGCCGAACCGCATAAATAGTTTCAAAAATCAAATAAAGAAAATAGGGGATAAAAAAGGAAAGCAAATTTACGAACCGAAACTCTTGATTATTTAACAACATAGGCAGTAAAAAAAGCACCGCCGCCATCATTTTTAAAAGACTCCCCCCCATAAAGGCAAAACCGGTATTGTCCCTAAAATTCTTATGGATCAAAACCAGGACAATAAAAATAATAGAAGTTGCTAAAATATGAAAAGCGTAAATTGTCCAGATGCTGTAATAAAATACGATGTCCTTTAAAAGAAAGTTCACCACCAGATATTGAATTACAAATAAAACGATTGAAAATGGAATAAATATTTTTAAAAAATCAAGTAATTGTTGTTTCATCTATGTTTTTTATTGTTTTTCATTGGTATCCCGATAGCTCTCGGGAGTAATTCGCATATCTTTCTCGCTGTTTGCATCTGGTTTCCTTATGCTCATTTCATAGTTCTTTTAATCTTCCTTGCTTATTTTTATAACCCTTCTTATCACCTGGTATAACGCAATAAACACCCCCAAAAGGGAAACTCCAATTGTAAATCCTGAAAAATCATTCGGGAATTTCTTATCCAGCCAAATTCCAAACAAAACACCGGCTGCAATAATAATCCCCATTTGAAAGGCAATATTTACAAATTCCAGGTATTTATTAAGCGGAGCGTTCGGTTGGTTTTTGTTCATCTTTTTTGATGTTTTTCAAGGCGCCTTTCATCTCACAGGATGCGTTAAAGGCCGCTCCGGGTTCTATCGAAAGTTTCCCGGCAATCACTTCTCCTTCAATAACCGCTGAAGATCTTAAGGTAAGAGTTTCCTGAACCACTAACTTTCCTGAAAATTTTCCTTCAAAATCTGCAATCTGGCAATCTAAATTACCTTGTATAAATCCACCTTTACTTATTACCACTTTCCCGGTAGTTTTCAGGGTTCCTTTTAAAGTTCCTTCTATTCTAAATCCTCCTTTGGCCACAATATCGCCGGTGATTACTGTTCCTGAAGAGATGCGGTTTTGCTCTTTGCTGATTTCAGGAGTGAACTTTGATTTTTTCTGATTTGAAAACATAAATTTTGGGTTTACTGTTTTTCTGTTAATTCAATATAAGCTTCTAAATTTTTATGAAGCTGGACAATTCTATAATTATCTGAAGAGATAATCACAGGTATTTTTTCAATAGCATACTTTTTGTTAATCCTCAATAATTCTGAAAATCCTTCTGCTTTGCTTCTATCCTCAACTTTATGTACCACTACAAAAATGCTCTCTGCAGCATACACATCTACCGAAGTTGTAAGTTTCGAGTACCCTAATTCTGCTAAGGCAAGTTCGATTTTTTCTTTCAACAAAATGGCCTCCGGTTTTTCCTCCTTATTAAAAGTATAAAGCAATTTAAGATTATTTTCAGAAGTTATCTGAAACTCCTTATTCGCCAGTTTTGGAAGCGATGTATTATAGAGTTCCTGCGCTTTTTTGCCCGATTCTGTTTGAGGATAATTGGTAGCAACCTTCAACAAAGCTTCTTTATAAGCTTCAAATCCAAATAAACGACCTTTTGCCATCGCATTAAGCAGGCTTATTTTGGGTAAAATATCTTCATCCCGGTACTTATCCAAATAGGATTCGCTTCGCTCTAAAACCTCCACATAGTCTCCTTCTTCAAAGAAACGGTAAAGTTCAAGATATTTATTTTCAACCTCATCATCCAGTGCTACGGCCATGCCCGGATTTCTAATGCTGGCAGCATATCTTGAATCGCCATAGTTTTCTAAAACCAACTGTTTGTATTTTTCTGCTTCGGAAAGATTTCCTTCCTCGAGATAGATTTGATATAAATAATAGGTTGATGGAACCACCAGTCTTTCCTCGAATGTAAAACCAAGCAAATCCTCAAATTTATTTAAAGCAAGTTCATTTTCACCGAATTTTTCCTTGTAGATCAATCCTAACCGATAATACGCATCATTTCGCTGGGCAGCCAGGCTGTCTATTATTTTAGGTTCCCGGGGGATTTGTTCCAGGTAGGTTTGTGGATCAAATTTCGGATTGTTAGCTATTATAAGACTTGAAACATCATCCAGTTCTTCCGTACTAAAACTCGCTGAATTCCCAGAATCCAGTCGCCAATTGTCTTTTAGTTCTCTACTGCCCCAGGTTTGTAAAAAATCCCGCATTCCATTGGCTACTCTTACCGGGTTATAAAAATAAAACGTATTACTTCCTGCATTTGGCCCTCCTAAAGCCGGTGGCATTCCTGGTCCGGTTGGAATTCGTGGAGTTGGTAACTGTTCCGGGATAGTTCCTTTTTTGGCTTCAGCAATTGCTGCCAGCTTCAAAGTTTCTGTATAGGAAGTGAAAAAATTAAGTCTTCCCTCATCGCTCATAGTAACAAGTCTCAGGATACTGTCATTTTTTTCAGCGATATCTTCATATAAGATCACTTCCTGAAGATTGTCGCGCTTGCGCTTAATAAAAAAATAATCCCTGGTATAGGTTGGAATTTTGGTAAGTGTACTGTCATAGTAAGTTCCTGCAAGCCTGTATTCGGAATTTTCAAAATAGATATTCCCAAGGGTTTCGTAGTTTACAGACTGGAGAAAAGTATCATTAAAAGAAGCCTTTAGCGATTTATTATAATAGTTGGTAGCAAGATTTACAGAGTCCAGCTGCTTGTAATATTCGGCAAGCTGAAAATAAATCTTATCTAAAAAAGGCCTGTTTTCGCGATCATCCTCAAGTTCTTTTAACTGTTTATAAAGCGCTAAGTGATCCTGTTGAGAAAAATTAAAGTTCCTGAGTTTACCCAGTTCTGCATGAATCAAATATTCCCTTGGGATTTTTCGGTTTAATTCCGTGACCTTTTCAAAGGCAAGATTGGCGCTATCTCTTTTTTCTAAATTATTGTATAGTTGCCCTTCAATAAAGTGATACCTCCCTTTTTCTTCGTCTTTTTTTGTAAAAACGGCCGCGGTTCTTATTGGAACCACAGCACTGTCAAGAGAACCCATATTTATATAAGCCTGTGCCAGCATCGCATTAGCATCTGCCACATCCTGATCTTTAAGGGTTTCGGGTTCAAGGATCTTTTTCAGGTTTTTAATGGCAAGGCTGGTATTTTGTAACCGGATATTGGTTTTTTCCCTCCAAATTTTTGCGTGGTTGATGGTATTGCCTCCGGGATATTTAAAAAGAATGTAATTGAAAGCCTCGAGTGCCGGGATAAAACGTTGGTCATAATACCTGGCTTTTCCCAATAAAAGATAGGCTTCATCTATTTGTGGATTTTTCTCTCTGCCCCCAATAAGCATGGAATGCTTTTGAATCGCTTTGGTGGCTTTTACTTCTGCAGCCTGAAAGAGTTCGTTCCTGTTAGTACCAGAAAGGACGATCTCTTCAGAGAACTGCATGCGTTCCACCGGCAGTATTTCCCAGAAGTTTTCATTGTAGGAACTCGCTACCTGTTCCTTTCCCTGTTCCAGTGCAAGATTGCCGTTGTAAAGCGTATTAAACTCTGTATTTACGGCATGCCAGTTCCTGTTGATGAAGGTGTCCTTTTTTCGGGAACATCCCGAGATCACGATCACTAGAATAAGGCATAAAGCGCTGAAGGTAACTCTATTCAAAATCAATACGTTCTTGATGTATTTAATAACTAAAATACTAAGTATTTAGTATCCAAAAATACGTTTCTTTTTCTAACTGAAACCCAATTCCTAAAGCTCCACAGTTTGACCTCCTGAAAAATAAGTTTCCAGTTCCTTCAAAGTAGCTTCTGAAGTGATGATGTCCTTTAAGGGAATCCCTTTATCCAAAACAACGATGCGTTCACAAACTTCGGTAATATGAATAAGGTCATGACTGGAGATTAAAAAGGTAGTGTCCTGGGACGTGCCCAATTCGCGTATTATTTGTTTAAGTCTTATTTGGGTGGTAGGGTCAAGATTTGCGAAAGGTTCATCCAGAATAACCACTTTAGGATTTCCGATAAGTGCGGCAACAATTCCCACTTTTTTCTGATTTCCCTTTGAAAGATCCCGTAGATATTTCCGCTTTTTTAATATTTCATCGTTGAAGAAATCTTCAAAGGTGCTCAATAAAGCATCTACATCGGCCTTATTTTGCTGTCTTAGATCGCCAATAAAATAGAAGTATTCTTCCGGAGTAAGGTATCCTATCAGGAAACTTTCATCTATAAACGAAGATGTAAAAGCTTTCCAGGTTTCATTCTGGCTAACGGTGATCTCATTGTTGAAAATATTTCCGGTAGTAGGTTGAATCAAATCCAGTAAAAGACTGAAAAAGGTGGTTTTTCCTGCACCGTTATTTCCTACCAGGCCAAAACTTTGCCCGGTAGGAATATCCAGATGTTCTATGTTTAAAACAGTGGTTCCGTTATATATTTTTTTGAGATTTGTTGCTGTAATCATTAGCTGTCGTTTTATTTTAATCGCCTTGTTGTTTAAATCCTTCGATCATAGCATATTTATTCCTTTTATAAATTTGTGCGATGGACTCTATAAGCCTGCTTCTTAAAAACAGCCCCAGGACACCTAACCCAAATAAGAAAAGCATTCCACTTTCATATGAAATAAATTTATAAAAAATCCAGAATAGAAATACAGGGATCACCATTAAAGGAATTCCCACCAGCCATTGCGCTGCGCCCGCTCCCTGGTAATTCATGAACGGACTTTTATCAAGATCTATCCGTTTTCGGTTAAAAGATCCTGCGTAGAGTAAAATTGGAATGTTGACCCCAATATTGTAAACCGCGCAAATAATATTCAGTAAAAATATCCTCCATCCAAAATAAGCATAAGGTGTTGCCAAAATTGTAAGCGCAACAACACTAAAGGTTATCAATCCTGCTTTTGCGGTTAAATATCTGTTCATAGGAATATTTTGGGCCATGATCATTGGATAATAATTGGAATCCCATGCGGGAATAAATTGTCCGAAATTGATCATAAACATTCCAGTGATAAAAATACCTACAAACACAAAGAACCAGGGGAGATTCTGGTACGTATCCTGAGTGTAAAAGAACAATCCATATCCAAGAAAAAGAATGGACATATAAATAGATGTTTTGGGACGTTTATTTCTCCAAATCAATTTTAAATCCTGCTGAAGATAGGGTGCAATATCCCCAAACCTGCGTGTCCATAAAAACTCGCGGGTATTAATGTCTTTGGTTTGTTCTTTTAAGGTGGCGTCCAGGTAAAATTTGCTTTCAAGATTTTTACGGTTCCATAGGTAAAGCACTAGAAACAACAAAATTGGGATAATGGCGAGAAATGGATAGAAAAGGATCTCATTTAAGCCTTTTCCAAACCATACACTGATCTCAAAAATTTTAAAATAATCAAGAAGCGCAAAACCTGAAACAACAACCAAAACCGGAATCAGGGCCTTTAAGTTTTCTGTAAATCGCTTTTTGATGATGAAATTGGCATAGTTCACACAAAAGGTAAGTGCTGCCATCCCAAGCATCCAGGCGAGAATAGGGCCCGTGGCAAATTGCTCCTTGTAAATATTGAAGATGCCAAATGGAATGATTACCAATAAAGGCAGAAAGTTAAAGAAGGAATAAAGGGATTTCAGCAAGACAAAATTGACCACTTTTCGTTTCCTAATCGGTACTATTAAAAGTGGTTTAATGTTTAAAACCGGAAGCGTTTGCAATAAAAACCGGTATGCCAGTTCAACCAAAAGCCAAACCAGAACAAACCTGTTTACCACCAAAAGCGGTACTTCTCCAGGAAAAAAATTTTCTACCAGCGGATACAGTCCAATACCAAATAATAAAAAGATCGCTGTGAAATAAACACCTAAAAAAATCATCAATATTTTTAGGCCAATACTCTTGCCCATGCTTGCCGACCTGAAAAAGGATTTCCATTCCAGCCAGATTAAACGCTTAAACATATATTCAGAAGTTTTTATACAAGTGTTGAAATTTACGCATTTGTTACATTTAAAAAACTTTAAGTCTTTGTATTTTTGCGTACAAATATGAGATGATGACTAAATTTTATGCGTTAAAGATAAAAGAAATTATCCGCGAAACTCCGGATGCGGTTAGTTTATCCTTCGATATTCCTCCAGACCTAAAGGACAAATTCAACTATAAAGCAGGGCAGTATATTACCATTAAAACAGTTATTGACGACAAGGAAATAAGAAGAGCTTATTCCCTATGTTCGTCACCGCACACCCACGAATTTAAAGTCACCGTTAAGGAAGTTCCCGGAGGGCTTTTTTCCGGACTGGCAAATAATAAATTAAAGGCCGGCGATATCCTGGAAGTACATCCACCAGAAGGAAAATTTATCTTTGAGCCGGGAGTCATTCCACAAAATTATGCGGCTTTTGCTGCAGGGAGCGGGATTACACCGGTTTTATCAATTATTAAAACCGTTTTAATACGGGAACCGGAAAGCAAATTCGTGTTGGTTTACGGAAATAAATCCCTGGATGAAACCATATTTTTTAAGGAATTGCTGGAGCTTCAGGTAAAACATCCGGAAAGGCTATTTATTGAGTTTATCTATAGCCAAACGAGGGAAGAAAATGCGCAATTTGGAAGAATAGAAACAAGTACGGTTAATTACATTCTCAAAAATAAATTTAAAGCTACCAGCTTCAACACCTTTTACCTGTGTGGCCCGGAACCAATGATAAACAGTGTTACCGAAATATTAAAGCAAAACGGTATTCCTGATAAACGTATCTTATTTGAACTTTTCACTACAAAAGAATCGGATGAAGTTAAGATTGCTGCTGAAGGAGTAGTGGAACTCACCATTATGGTTGATGATGAGAATTTCAACTTGACTATGGACGGCAAAAAAACAGTGTTGGAAGTAGCATTAGATAATGATATTGATGTTCCTTATTCCTGCCAGGGCGGAATATGTAGCAGTTGTATTGCCAGAATAACAGAAGGTACCGCAATAATGCGCAAAAATCAGATATTAACCGACAGCGAGATCGCTGAAGGATTGATCCTTACCTGCCAGGCACAACCCACATCGCCGGTTTTAAAGGTGGATTATGATGATGTCTAGCCCTGAGGCACCCCAACCCCCGAAGGGGAGCATTGCATTATCTATATAACTATTTAATTTCCCCCCTTTTCGGGGTTATAATGAATAAATAAGAGGATCCCAACCAAAGTTAGGATCCTCATATTTTCTAAACTTCCTCATCAGGGCTTTAAGGGTTGGGGAGCCTTTAATTTTTCAACCACCTTTAGTGGCGAAATACTTCGCATCACATCCTCGTAACCCTCCGGAAATTTATTGCCATAAACCGATGTTGGTATTTTTGGATATTTATTGAGATCCGGAAGCAAATTGTTTTCCGGGGGTTGATTAAATGCTGAAAAACCTGCATACGGGTGGGTTACTCCCCAAAGCGTAATTACCGGAATTCCGTACATGGCTGCCAAGTGTGCATTTCCGCTATCCATGGAAAGCATTACATCGAGATTGGAAATCAATGCCAGTTCTTCCTCAAATGAAAGTTTTCCGGCTATAGAAACTACATTTTTAAAATTTTCGGATAATTTTTCAAGTTTTTCGGTTTCCAATTTTCCGCCTCCAAACAGGAAAATTTCCGCTTTTCCTTCCCTGTCAATCTCCTTAATCACTTTTTCCATAAGATCTAACGGATACACTTTTGAATCGTGTTGCGCAAAAGGGGCAATTCCAATCCATTTCAGACTGTTTTTCCCTGTTATTTTAAGGATTTTAGGAGAAAGCTTCAGTTTTAAAGGAAAGGACAAGTCTTTTAGATCCACGGGATACCCCAATTCTGAAAAAACATCGGCATACCGCTGATGCGTAGATTTTAGCTGTTTAAAAACCTTGTTTTCTTCGGCTGTTAAGGCCTTTTTTTCAGTTCTTCCCTTATCTATTTGCTTTACCGGGATGCCGTAAAAGTAAAAAATATACCTCAGCACATTGCTTCGCAACACATCATGCAAGTCTGCAACGGCATCTATTTCAAGTTCTTTAAGTTCTCTAGCCAATCTACAAAGACCAACAAATCCGTGATGTATCCCGGAAATATCGGCTTTATAAATTTCCACATTTGGAATATCTTTAAACATGGGCGCAAAAAATCCCCGGGTAAGCAGCGTAATCTTTAAGTTAGGATAGGTAGTAGTTAGACTTCGTAAAACAGGCACCAACATAGCTACATCTCCCATTGCTGAAAGTCGAATTACCAGTATATGTGCTGCCTTCTCTAATTTAGGCTTATCATACAAAGGATGAGAGAAGTCTTCGAATTTAGAGGTGCGGCTGGCCATTTTATTATTTTTTACGTAAAACGGGATTCAATTCATCATCATTATACATCTTCATCTGCTTATATACTTTCATATATTTATCCCCCTTGAAAATAGCTTCCAGCAATTGGTCGATGGCCGTGGAAAGGTCTACCCGTTGTTCCAATAAAACATCAAGCTTTGCTTTGCATTTCATACGGTGTTCCTGTGAGGCATCTTCCCTGTTCGCCTCTTCCTCCATATGATAGACCTTAAGCGCCAAAATAGAAAGGCGATCTAATCCCCAGGCGGGACTTTCGGTATTGATGGTCGCATTATCTTTAACGGTTACATCCTTATATTGTTCAAGGAAATAACTATCAATATATTCTACGGTATCTGTTCGATCCTGGTTGGAAGCATCGATTTGTCGCTTCAATTTTAAAGCTGCAACCGGATCTATGTTGGGGTCCCGGATGATGTCCTCATAATGCCATTGTACGGTATCTATCCAGCATTTTCTGTATAATAAATGCTCCAGGAGTTCTTTTTCGTGATCGTATGGATTTTTAAATTCCTGGTCAACGGAATTCATCTCGTGATATTTATTAATTACTTCTTTAAAAATTTGATTTGCTTTAGATGATAACATGCTTATTGATTTTTTTCTAAAATGTGTAAAAATTCTTTTGTGGCAGAAGCCGTGTGATTCCGGTTTTCGGTCTTATCAGCTTTAAAGCGTTGATAATTTATTGTAACAAGATCGTATTTCCCTATTCCCTGCATTATTTCCCTAATCTCTGCCGCAGGCATTAATCCTTCATTGTTATAGCTTAAAAAAATGTACTTAAAACTGGCATTTTGCAGCAATGTTTCAAAGGAATTCCTAACCTGCTTAGTACGGCAATAATTTGATCTGTAATAGGATCTTAATCCCGTTTTTCCGCTGGGAACAAAGGTATCATATTTGGCGATAGTATTCAACAAATGGTAATTGGCGCCGTACTGCCGGTTGTTGTAGGGTGGATCCAGGTACAGGATATCTCCCTCAATTTTCTTGATTAATTTATTGGCATCTTCCTGAAAAACCTGGTGTGGATTTTTGGTGAGCTCAAAATGGGCCGGGGCAATATGCAAGATTTTACCTGCGGTAGTTTTTATCTTTTTCAAATATGCAGCGTATACCGACGCTGTATTTGCAACTTTATCGGCGCTTTCTATAAGGGAAGCCAACAGGAAATAATATAAATCTGACCCAATTTCATCTGAATTTTTCCAGGATTCTAACTGATATCTTGCAGCATCGATTTTTTGTCCATTTTGAGAAGAAAAATAAAGTCGGCCAGCAGCTCCTCCTTCCGAATAATTTTGAAAAATGAATCCTTTTTTTCCTGAAAGGTCATTCAAAAAAGATAAATAGGGCTCAAAATTGAGGTTTTGATGAT
>JAWOHC010000138.1:0-12638 GCA_046496275.1 Gillisia sp. | reverse complement strand
GTATCCTTCATAACACCACTTAACCGGATCATTTCATTTTGATGGCTTAAAACAAGCGAATCTACCACTACATCATTAAAGTTATTATCAAATACTATTTTATTGCTTTTGTTGTTATTTTCATTTAAAAACCAAACGTTGTCTTTAAATTTAACATCAGATCGCTGGATTCCCACAACCGATTTATTGTCTTCATTAATTGTGTGAAATAAATTTAGGTTAAAAACATCATTATTACCTTTTCCGCCCTGAAGTTCAGATCTTATAAATAAGGTATCCCTTAAGGTCACATTTATCAAACTAAATTCTGAGAAATTATAGAAATTGGTTGACACACTGTCTGCTTCCACAAAAGTGTTATAAATGGGGTTTGTATTATCTACCTGAATATTGATATCCTTGAGCATGTTTCCAAAAGCTTCAATTTTCGGGGATCTAAATGTCAATTTGAATTCAGATTCATCCGATTCTACCCTTCCACGGAGAAAAGTATTTGGAGCCAGCCTTATTTCGGGATAAAACACCTCTACGATCTTATTGTAAATATCGAAGTTAAACTCCATATATTGATTGCTGGTAATAACATTTGGACGGTAATTGGTGTAAATGCTTCCCAGGGAATTTTCTATAAGTGCGTCTAATTCTGAAATTTTAAAATTACCGGTAACCTCGCCGTTCACAACATCCGGGGATACTACTGCAATGGTCCGGATTCCTTCGGCATCAAAAACCGAATTGACTTCTAAGTCATCGAAATAATAAAGATCGTTCTGGTTTTGATAAGTCGTGTTCAATAACAGGATATTTCCGGAGATATTATCCAGGTTATTTCCGCGCATATTCATAAAAACATCTCCTTTAAAAATCGAAATACTATCGCGGGAAACAAAATTGAGTTTATTGAGATCGGCATAGCCCACAGAAGCTTCAAAATCATAATTGTTTTCCTTTTCAGAAATGTCTACTAATCCAGAGAATTCAAGCCTTAAATTAGGGTCGTTGGAAACCAGGTTCCCATTAAATATCATGTTTTTTACAGTACCCATAATAAGTACATCGGAATACGTGTAATTGTTATAAGCAAGTTTGGAAATTTTACCCCGAACTTGTGTATTTAACTCTTCTGTAGTAAAGCCTCTTCCATCCACAAATAGGTTAAAACTGGTTTTTCCTAGTTTTGCATCATCAAGCAAACGCCCAATGTTAAATTGAGTGAAGATTAAGTTTCCTTTATAGGTAACATTAGCAGAATTATTTAGGTTTTGCATGGTGATGTCTGCCTTCGCTGTACCAAGTTGTGTTGCGATAAACACATCGGCAATAAGGGAATTCAGGGTTAAAACAGTAGTACCCTGCATTTTAAGATTTCCAAAATCCCTTAGGGTTATTGGTAATTTCTCTCTAAACAGGCTGGGCAGGAAATTTACGAGGTCGTAATAATTGGAACTTAGATCCTGGAAATCTCCGGTAAGTTTGAAATCCTGCATCCCTTCAGAAAAAACACCTTCCACAAGCATATCTCCATCAATACTACTCCGGTCCAACCCTGTTAACCGAAAATCTTCCAATTTGAAATTATTCAGGGTTCCTTTTAGTTTTGTATTTATAGCGAGATCCTGCCCGTCTCCAAAAGGTTCATAAAAACTTTGAAGATCCTTGGTAGAAATCTTTGATTCCCTAATATCCACTTCAATTTGCACCTTATCTTCAAAGTCGGAAAAATCTTCCATAACATAATCCATCCGGATATCTGCATCCAACATTGAGAAGGGAGTTTCCAATAGCAAGTCTTTTAACTCCATCTTTTTGGGGTTATAAGAAAATCTGGTATATAAATTTGTGATATTTAGTCCACGTCCTTCTTCGGCTTTCAGGGAAATAACTTCCAGGGAAAATTCATCTTCTTCAACATCCAGGTTTTCTGCCAGGAGATAGAGTTTATCTAAAACGATTATCTCCGGGGAATCAAGGTTTTCATTTACGAAGCTGAAATATCCATCTTTGATGAAAATATCGGCCACAGAAAGTTTAAAAGGCTTTTTCTCTCCGGTAGGTTCGGTTTTTAATTTTTCCAGAAGTACACTAAGATTGTCTGTATCTTCTCCCTTGTAACGTTTCATTTTAAAGGTTAAACCTTCGGCGGTGGTATTTCCTAAACTGGGATAACTGGCGATTAAATTTTTTAAACTTAAGATGGAGGTTTTTAATTCAACGATATTGATAAGGGTATCCTGGTGGTGATCCTCCACATACACATCGTTGAGGCGTATTTTTCCCAAATAGGAAAAACTTACCCTGCCCACAGAGATGTTCACATCGGAGCTTTCCTGAATAGATTTTGTTAACTTTTTTGCCACCGATGTTTGAACGGCGGGTATGGAGAATAAAATCAATAAAAGCACGAAAAACAAAAGCAGTGCGACCGCTGTTCTAATTAGTATTTTCCAGAATTTTTTGATACGCTTTTATGTTATAACTTTGTAAACAATATTAACAATTATAATGCCTTTTCTTTTTAATGACTTCCCAAAATATATACATTTTAGCGATTGAATCTTCCTGTGACGATACAGCTGCGGCAGTTTTAAAAAACGATACTTTATTATCGAATATTGTTGCCACACAGGAGGTACATCAAAAATACGGGGGTGTGGTTCCCGAACTCGCTTCCAGAGCACATCAGCAAAATATCGTTCCGGTAATACATCAGGCAATTGATCAAGCAAATATCGACAAAAAAGACATATCTGCAATCGCATTTACAAAAGGTCCTGGACTTATGGGGTCTTTATTGGTAGGAACATCGTTTGCGAAATCCCTGGCTATGGGTTTAAACGTTCCTCTCATTGAGGTAAACCACATGCAGGCCCATATTCTGGCGCATTTTATTGCTGAAGAAAATTTCTCAAAACCAGGTTTTCCCTTTCTTGCACTTACCATAAGCGGTGGGCATACTCAAATTGTAAAAGTTTCGAATTTTTTTGAGATGGAAGTTATAGGACAAACCATTGATGATGCGGTAGGCGAAGCTTTTGACAAAAGTGCCAAAATATTAGGCCTTCCCTACCCCGGTGGCCCCTTAATCGATAAATATGCAAAAGCAGGAAACCCCAAGGCCTTTAAATTCACAAAACCAAAGGTGGCAGGACTGGACTTTAGTTTTAGCGGACTCAAGACTGCGGTGCTTTATTTTATTCAGAAACAGGTAAAGGAAAATCCCAATTTTATTGAAGAAAACCGGGATGACATTTGCGCTTCCATTCAGTATACCATCGTGGAAATCCTTATGGATAAGCTGAAAAAGGCGGTAAAACAAACCGGAATAAAGGAAATAGCTATAGGTGGAGGAGTTTCGGCCAACAGTGGAATTAGAAAGGCGCTTCATGAAGCAGAGGACAAATATGGATGGAAAACCTATGTCCCTAAATTTGAGTATACAACAGATAATGCTGCAATGATAGGCATTGTAGGATATTATAAATATTTGAACAAAGATTTTTGCGATCTTTCGGTAACCGCTCAGGCCCGGTATAAAATTTAAGAGATGCAGTTATTTTATCAACCTGATATTTCCCAAAAAGACAAACAAGTAATTTTTCCCAAAGAGGAGAGCAGGCACATTGTGAAAGTGCTTCGGAAAAAGGAGGGAGATATTTTACACGTGACCAACGGATCCGGGTTTCTTTTTAAAACCGAAATAATCCTTATAACCGCGCATCAATGTATCGCTACAATTATTGAAGTTGAAGCCGAAAAAAAACCTGATTATTATCTTCATCTTGCAGTGGCTCCCACCAAAATGAACGACCGGTACGAATGGTTCCTGGAGAAATCCACAGAAATTGGCGTACAGGAAATCACCCCTGTGCTATGTGAACACAGCGAACGGAAATTTGTGAAATCAAACCGTTTTGAGCGGGTGCTTCAAAGCGCGATGAAACAATCCCTTCATTTTAGTATTCCTAAATTAAATGAACCTTTGAATGTGCTGGAATTAATTCAAAGCGATATAAAAGGTGAAAAATACATCGCTCATTGTGAGGAAGATAAAAAACGGACCTCTTTAAAAAGTTTGTTAAAACCAGGGCAACGCTCCACTATTTTAATAGGCCCGGAAGGGGATTTTTCTTTGGCAGAGATCGAACTGGCTTTAAAAAACGGTTGGATCCCTGTAAGCCTTGGCAAAAGCCGGTTACGAACTGAAACTGCTGCAATTATAGCCTGTCACACTGTAGCTTTAACCAATGAGGATTAAAATGAAAACCCTATCTTTCCGTTTATGCTTTAAAATAAATTAGTAATGTCCGGTAAAGAGTCAAGATCGTTCCGCCTTCGGCGTAACTGCAAGAACAAAGAATCAGGACTTGATTTTAATTAACTAATTAATATTTAGGTATGATTTCTATTTTTTAGAACACTTTAATTATCGATATAATTGAAAAATTCAGAAAAGTAAGGCTTGTTTATATAAATCCCAATGGAATGCCCAATGAATATGTGATTTCAGCTTTCAAAAAATTGTATACCGGACAACAATGAATATAAATAATGATAACTAAAATCATCTTTATCTTTTTAACACTTTTTGGAATGCAGTTGCACTCCCAGGAAATCGCCCTTTTGAAGTATCAGGGTGGTGGAGACTGGTATGCGAACCCCACCTCCCTGCCAAACCTTATTAAATTCAGCAATGAAAATATCAATACTGCAATAAATCCCAAACCAGGAACCGTTACGCCCGGAAGTACCGATATTTTTCAATATCCCTTTATACATATGACCGGTCATGGGAATGTCTATTTAAGTGATGAAGAAGCAACAAACCTTAGGAATTACCTTTTAAGCGGTGGTTTTTTGCACATTGATGATAATTACGGAATGCAAAAATATTTTTTAAAAGAAATAAAAAAAGTATTCCCGGACAGGGAACTGCAAGAACTTCCTTCATCACACCCTATTTTTAACAATGCCTTTTCATTTCCTAATGGGCTACCAAAAATTCATGAACATGAGGGTTTACCTCCCCAGGCATTCGGGATTTTTGACAATAACCGACTCGTACTTATTTTTACTGTAGAAAGCGATTTGGGTGACGGCTGGGAAGATCCAGCCGTTCATAATGACCCGCCGGAAGTGAGACTAAAAGCCCTGCAAATGGGAACAAACATTCTTAAATACGCATTTGAAAATTGAGTTTACAATTAGCACATAAAGCACACTTAAATCTCCTTTCTAAATTTCCCGTAATATTATTAACCGATAATTTAATGGGAGATGCCAACATTGGTAGTATTTTCAGGCTTGCCGATGCATTTAATATTGAAAAAATTGTTTTTTGCGGTACGCCCTTTAATCCTGAAAACAATCGTTTAAAGAAAACAGCCCGTTCAACCCTCAAGAATGTAGCATACGAATTCCAGGAAAACCCAATAGAAGCAATTGAAAAACTAAAGGAATTGAAGTATGCTGTTTTTGCTTTGGAAATTACATCCGACAGCGAGCTGCTGGGTTCCATTAATTTTGAGGAGGAATCAAAAATAGTGCTTATAATAGGCAATGAACGACACGGAATAGATGATCCCCTGCTTGCAATTGCCGATAAAAAAGTACATATTGAAATGTTTGGAAAAAACAGCAGCATGAATGTTGCACAGGCAACCGGAATAGCTTTATATGAAATTACGAAAAGCCTTCCGCGCTTTCAGAAGAAATAATATATTTACAACGTGAACGAAAAAACATTTTCTTACGGAATTTTAAGAGCATTAGGAATTATAGCGGCAGTATTACTGTTGTTATATTTTCTATATCAAATCCAGTCTGTACTGGTTTATATAGCCATTGCAGGGGTTATCTCTTTAATTGGAAGACCTTTTGTTATTTTTTTAAGATCCAAATTTCGTATCCCTAATCAAATTTCGGTCATTATAGTGTTAATGCTTGTCCTGATCGTTTTTGTTGGGATCATCCTCGTTTTTGTTCCAATTCTTATCGAGCAAAGTCAATATATAGGCAGAATAGACATTGAGGCTTTTAAAAGTGATATCAATGAATTAAATATCCAGATAAACACCTATCTCGGGGTGGATGAGATCAATATATTGGATAGTTTAATGAAAAGTGAGATAGTTCAAAATTTGGACGTTAACCTGATCCCAAAATTTTTAAACAGCGTTTTTGGTATTTTAGGAGCTACCTTAATTGCTATATTTTCTATCATGTTCATCTCGTTTTTCCTGCTTAAAGACAGTAAGTTAATGCTTAACAGTATCCTTGTTTTTGCCAATAGAGGAGAAGAAGATAAATTTCAACGGGTTTTCAACAAGATCAAGATTTTGCTGTCCCGCTACTTTGTAGGTCTTACAATTCAAATTTCAGTGCTATTCATCCTGTATCTCTTATTACTTACTATTTTTGAGATAAATAATCCCATAGCCATCGCATTTATCTGCGCTTTTTTGAACCTGGTTCCCTATTTGGGCCCAATATTCGCAGGTATATTAATGACCCTTTTTGTGATCTCCAGTCAGCTTGGAGCCGATTTTCAAACCGTTATTCTCCCAAAATTAATCTATGTTATGCTTGGGTATGGAATTTCCCAATTGATAGATAATCTTATCAGTCAGCCACTTATATTTGGTGCCAGCGTACGTTCACACCCTTTAGAAATATTCCTCGTTATTCTTATATCGGGACTTTTATTTGGGGTTTTAGGAATGGTTGTAGCGGTTCCTTTTTACACTGCATTAAAAGTGATCGCGAAAGAGTCTTTAAGCGAATATAAGATCGTTAAAAGACTTACAAGAGATCTTTAAAACCCATCAGGCTTGAACAAAGCGTTATTAAATCCAGAGGTTCAAAAGTTTATTTCAGAGCATCTTTTTGGGGATCTTTCAAAATTGATCCTGAAAGGCAGCCCATTTCCCGATGTTTCCAGCCAGGAACTTGGGGTGCAAATTTCAGGAAAAAACAAAGCCAAATCAAAACTCCCGGTTTGGTTTAATAACCAAAACATTCTTTATCCTCCAAATCTTAATCTGGAACAAACTTCTTCAGAGAAAACCGCAAAATACAAGGCGTCATTAATTTCGGGCGATAATAGTATAGATCTTACAGGGGGTTTTGGGATAGATGCTTATTTTTTTGCTGAAAAATTCAAGCATCTTACCTATTGTGAGCTCAATCCTGAATTATTTGAGATCGCAACACATAATTTTAAATGTTTAGGAGCAAAAAATATTAAAACATTTCAGGGAAACGGGATCGAATTTTTGAAAAAATCTGAAGACAATTATGACTGGATCTACCTGGATCCCTCAAGACGGGATGAACATGGAGGTAAAGTTTTTCACCTGAATCAATGTACACCTGATGTTTCAGAAAACCTGGAATTGCTTTTTGAGAGATCCGATAATATTATGCTAAAAACTTCCCCTTTGCTGGACCTGAAAGCGGGAATTATAGAATTAAAGCAGGTTTCTGAAATTCATATCGTTGCGGTTAACAGTGAGGTTAAGGAACTATTATGGATCCTAAAAAAGGGATATCTGGGTGAAGTTGAAATAAAAACAATCGATTTTCAAAAATCTGAAACTCAACTGTTCCAAACTCAATTCACAAATAATCAAGCAGAGGTTCCATTAAGTCTTCCTTTAAAATACCTCTACGAGCCCAATCCCGCAATCATGAAAAGTGGCATGTTTCGCGAATTGGCCGTTCAAACCAACACCTTGAAACTTCATTCCAACACCCATTTATTCACTTCGGATACACTAAAAGGTTTTCCGGGAAGATTTTTTGAAGTATCTGAAATATTGCCATTTAACAAGAAGTTATTAAAGCAAAGCTTGAAGTTAAAAAAAGCCAATATCACCACAAGGAATTTCCCGAAATCTGTGGAGGTATTGCGGCAGGAATTAAAAATAAGCGATGGCGGAAACTCCTATTTATTTTTTACTACTAATCTCAAAAATGAAAAAATTGTATTGGTTTGCAAGAAATTTTCTGACAACATCCCGGCTTCAAATCTTGAAAAATTTCATTAAAAACTAAATCTCTTTAAATAATTTTCTCGCTTTTTCAAGATCTTCAGGAGTAT
The DNA here is from genome assembly GCA_046496275.1 of Gillisia sp. Taxonomy (GTDB): domain Bacteria; phylum Bacteroidota; class Bacteroidia; order Flavobacteriales; family Flavobacteriaceae; genus Gillisia. The sequence goes on along the minus strand of JAWOHC010000138.1, from coordinate 4,540 downwards.
CTATGCCAATCCCTTTAAAATTTGTTTCCACCATCATGATATTTTTCCCATATTCCAGGTACCGGATACATTCAATCTTTTCTGTTGCTTCAAGTTGCAACATTGGCAACCTGTAAAAATCCATGAGTGCCTGCTTTCTAAACGCGTACACCCCAATATGTTTGTAATAAGTTACCCCGGAATTTTTTTCCCTTGGATAAGGTAGCGGGAATCTTGAGAAATAAAGCGCCAGGTTGTTCTTATTCGTGATTACCTTCACATTATTGGGGTTGGCAATCTCATCGCTATCGTGCATTGGTGTTTTAAGAGAAGCGAGATCTATTCTGCCTTCAGGATCATCTTTAAACACTTCAAGAAGCTTATGAAGGCTTTCTTTATCTATAAGTGGTTCATCACCTTGCACATTTACCACGATATCCACATCCATATGCGCTACCGCTTCTGCAATTCTGTCGCTACCGCATTCGTGCTCTTTTTTGCTCATTATGGCATTACCTCCGGAATTCTTAATCTCCTCATAAATAATATCGCTGTCGGTTACCACAAATACTTCATCGAATAAACCTGTGTTAACAGAAGCTTCGTAGGTGCGTCGTATAACGGTCTTTCCATTGAGATCCTGCATCAATTTCCCCGGAAACCTGCTTGCTTCATAGCGTGCAGGGATTACAGCTATAATTTTTAAGGCGCTATTTTTGGTCATTTCACTTAAATTTCAGTTGAATTGGTTTCTTTTTGAACGTGGCTAATCTTCAGCAAAAAAATCATCTTTAAACCCGATTAGATATAATTTTTCCTGAGCCCTTGTTATTGCTGTATAAAGCCATCTCAAATAATCCTTGTCCACGCCATTTGGCAAATAAGGCTGTTCAATAAAAACGGTGTTCCATTGCCCTCCCTGGGACTTATGACAGGTCATGGCGTATGAAAATTTAATTTGCAGGGCATTAAAATATTTGTTTCCCTTCACCTTCAGGAACTTTTTGTACTTGGAGGTTTCATCTTCGTAATCCTGCATCACTTCCTGATAGAGTTTATTGGACTCATCATAGGTTAGCGAGGGCGAATTACTCTCTAAAGTATCCAGGATCACAACGGTATCAAAAGGTTGCATTTTTGGGTAGTCGACCATTTGAACATTGACTTCCGCAAAACGAAATCCGTACAATTCCTTAATCGCTTGAATTTCCAGGACTTTTACAATATCTCCATTAGCGATAAATCCGGCTTCGGAAGTAGGTTTTATCCAGAAATAGTTGTTTTTCACAACCATTAAATAATCTCCTGAAGAAATTTCTTCCTCCTGAAACAAGATCCTGGATCTGATTTGCTGATTGTATTGATTTGCTCTTTTATTGGAGCGCACAATAATACTGGTATCCTCATGGCCCAAATTGTCATAGGAATCCTGAATGGCGTCCAGGATTTCCTGCCCGTCCATCAATCTTACCACATCTGCCTTTCCTGTAAGATTAAATCGGAATGAATCATAAAATTCCTCAGCCAGGGCTTCCCGTATCTTTGTCGCATTAAGCAGAATATCACTTTCTTCGCTTTGCCGAACCACTTCGTCCAATTCTATATGAATAACTTCCTTATTATAATGATTCTGAAGCTTATGTTCTTCCAAAGCAGGACTCATATCCAATTTTACAGGCGGTAGCTGTGCGGTATCCCCAATTAAAATAAGCGAGCATTTTTGCCCGGAGTAAACGTATTCTATAAGATCGGCAAGCAAACCGTTGTTTTCAAACAATTTTGAATCTTGATTTTCATCAGGGATCATGGACGCCTCATCTACTATAAAGATTGCATTCTTATGTTTATTAGGCTGTAATACAAATTGAACACCTGCCCCACTGGTTTTTTTCGGGAAATAGATCTTTTTATGAATGGTTTGTGCCTCCTGATTGGAATACAGCGAAATAACTTTAGCTGCCCGACCGGTGGGAGCAAGTAAAATTCCACTGCGTTTTATCTTCCAAAGATTCTTCACCAGCGCACTAATAATCGTGGTTTTACCCGTTCCGGCGAAACCTTTTAGCAAAAATACGGTGTCTGCTGAAGGATTAACAACAAATGAGGAGAGTTGCTGCAAGGCAATATCTTGTTTTACCTTTGCCGGGAAGCCTAATTCATTGATTAATAGTTTATAAAAGGTACCGGCATTTAAAGTTTCCATAGGCTTTCTTGCAAATGTCAAAGATAACAACGTATTTTTAGGGCAGAAACTTTTACGAATAAAAAAAAATTGTAGATTTGCGATGAACTCAATTAATTTAAAACTTTCAAAAGCATGAAACTTGTTATTCAATTACTCCTTTGGATTGTCATCATCTTTTTGGGATACCTGGTTTTTAACTCAGTGTATGACCCTATCCAGTTTAATAAAGTTAAAGAAAAGCGTTATGCTAAAGTGATTGAACGTCTCAAGGATATTCGTGCTGCGCAATTAGCGCATCAGGAAATCACCGGAACTTTCGAAAAAGATTTCGATAAATTAGTGAGATTTATTGATACAGCAGAATTTGTTGTGACCCAACGAAGGGATTCCACCGTACTTGATGAGGAATATAGAAAAGCATTTGGTGTTGACAGGCAAAAAGATATTATTATAATAGACACCCTTAGATATGCATCTGTAAAGGATTCCTTATTTAAAAATGCCGATCGTTACAAAAACATGATGTTCGTTCCTATTGATGGGGTGGAAGCAAAATTTGAAATGGATGCTGGTACAGTAACAAAGAATAATAATAGAATCGCTGTTTTTGAAGCTAAGGTAAATAAAAGCGTTATCCTTCATGATCAGGATAAGGATTTGATTATGCAGGAAAAACAAGTTGTATCTGTAGATGGAGTTAATGGAGCGTTTTTAAGAGTAGGTTCTATGGAGGAGGTTAATACCACCGGTAACTGGCCTACAGTCTATGGAAATAATTAAAGAACAAAACATGAACAAATTGAAACTGTCCATTCAGGTTAGCCTGAATGGACTTTCTTTTTTGATGTTAAATTGCGAGGAGAATCAACTGGTTTGGTATAAAAAAACAACATTCCCTAAAGAATTCAATCCTGTTAAAATCCTGAAGGAAATTGAATTGGTTTATGATAATGAAGAATTCCTTCAAAACCCAATAGAAGAGGTGATACTTCTTTTTTCAAACGATCTTTACAGCATTGTGCCCGAAGAATATTTTATTGAAGAGGAGGCTTCCAATTATTTAAAATTCAATACCAAGATATTAAAGACAGATGTGGTAGCCCAGGATTTTATTGAGGGAAACAACCTGGTAAATATTTATATTCCCTATACCAACATCACCAATTATTTTTTTGATAAATATGGAGAGTATGAATATAAACATAGTATTTCCGTTTTTGCCGAGGCAATTTTAAGTCTTGAAAAAAGTTTGCCCCCAAAAGTTTATTTAAATAATTATACCGATTATTATGATCTTATAATTGTTCGCAATGGAAACCTAGTGCTGAGTAATTCCTTTAAATATGATTCTCCCGAAGATTTTATTTATTATTTATTATTTACCCTGGAGCAGTTAAAACTGGATCCCACAGAAGTAGATTTAATATTAACCGGAGAAATTTCAGAAGAGTCCCCTTTTTATAAAATAGCATTTACCTATATCAAGAATGTTCAATTTCTAAAACCCGATCTCTATATGAATCTTTCAGAAGAATACAACGAACAATTTCAAAGAGAGGCTTTTATTTTACTAAAATCAATAGAATGCGAATAATATCAGGCCTTCATAAAGGCAGAAGAATTACGGCCCCAAAGCAATTACCAATACGCCCCACTACCGATATGGCAAAGGAAGGCTTGTTCAACATCATAAATAACCGGTTTCATTTTAAAGGATTGAAAGTGCTGGATCTTTTTTCGGGGTCCGGAAACATCTCTTATGAATTTGGTTCGCGTGGTGCCGGACCCATCATAGCGGTTGATGCTAATATTGAATGTGTAAAATTCATCAAAAAAACTGCTACAGAGCTGGAATTGGATATCAATCCTATTAAAAGTGACGTTTTTAAATACCTTGAAAAAGCACCTGTAACAGCAGATTTGGTTTTTGCTGATCCACCTTACGATCTTGAGGATGATCAATTCAATAAAATCGTCCTGTTGGTTATGGAAAGGAACATTCTAAACCCAAAAGGAATTTTGATTATTGAACATTCCAAGCACACCAAACTTTCATCATTGGAAAATTATAGCGAATCAAGAAAATATGGGAATTCGGTTTTTAGTTTTTTTGTTCCAAAACCATAACTATGGAGCCACTTATTGAAACAATTGAACTGAATTTTACCACTCTTAAATTTTACAAGGATTTTGTGGTTTCAAAAATTAAGGAAGATGTTGTTGTTGATAAAAATAATACAGAAGCGCTGGTTAAAGCCTGTTCTGGAATTTACCGGGGAGAAAAGTTTATTTATATTTCCCAAAGATCCAATTCCTACAATGTTGATCCATTGATATATGTTGATCTTGAGAAATCCACCAATCTTTGGGGGATTG
>JAWOHC010000306.1:0-3315 GCA_046496275.1 Gillisia sp. | reverse complement strand
CATTTGCGCTGCAAAATCCTTTGGTTGTACAATTTTAATGGAAATAATTTCTCCCTGTTCATCCATTTCAGGAACCAATTCCGGATTTACAAAACCACTGTAAGGCGGTGATTTAAATTGGGCATTTCGCTCCAAAACTTCCCTGTGAATATCCTGGTCTACTTTTACTCCGTAATTCTCTACCAGATTTTTAGCAGCTTCATAATCCCCTTCAGATTTAATACGCTGGGTTTCTTTTAACAATTCCCCAAACAATTCACGTAACCTGTCATAGTTTTTAATGTCATAATAGGTTTTCCCATCTCTTGAAACCTTTTCAATAACCCCTTCCTCATTTCCTTTTTCAAAAGCCCAGGCACTCACCCATTGGCGGTTTCGCATATGAGACTCTTCTACATCATCACCCAATTCCAATCTTCTTAACTGGGTCATCAACCCGTTTCTAATATACCCGTCATAGGCGGCTATTCCGGTTTTCTTCCAATCATCTGTCAATCCTAATTCCTGAATTTTAGGATCCATCAGGTAATAAAGCCCAACAAGATCGGCTCTACCTTCTTCAAGGGTAGAAGCATAACTTTTTAAGGTTTCTTTGGTCTCTCCAACACCCGGATTGATTTTACCGGAAGCATGGCCTACTACTTCGTGAAGTGCTGTATGAAGTTTATCTCCTTCTTTCCCATATTCCTTTTCTAAGGTAATTTCCTCTTCATCGTGAGCAAACTCTTCCAGAACTCCGCTGCTTCCTGCATTATTATAGGCTTCAATGATATTTCCAAGAGAAACAGATTTACTTCCGTGTGCCTGGCGTATCCAGTTTGAGTTTGGAAGGTTCACCCCAATAGGTGTGCTTGGAGATGCATCTCCGGCTTCCCCGGCAACGATCACGGTTTTATAGGTTACACCTACAACCGAATCCTTTTTGTGTTCTGCCATCAAAGGAGCATTGTCTTCAAACCACTGAACATTGTCTTCAAGAACGCTCATTTTTTCAGACATTTCAAAATCCTTTATCTGTACTATATTTTCATAAGAACCTCTGTATCCTAAAGGATCATTGTAGACTTCAATAAAACTGTTGATGTAATCTATATTGCCTTCGGTTGCTTCTACCCAGGCCACGTTATAATCATCCCAGGTTTTAAGATCTCCGGTTTTATAATATTCTATAAGTAGGCCCAAGGCTTTTCCTTGTTGCTCATTTTCAGCCACACCTTCAGCTTTTTCCAGCCATTTGATGATCTCGTCTATGGCTGAGCCATACATTCCGCCACTTTTCCATACTTTTTCCACCAACTTACCATTTTCTTTTACCAGCTTGGAATTAAGTCCGAATGAAAGTGGTTTTAGAGGATCCGGGGATGTTTTTGTTTTATAGAATGCTGCAGCTTCAGCGGCAGTTACATCTTCTCCATAAAAATTGATGGCCGATCCTTTCAGAAGTCCTAAAGACTCATCTAGATTTACCTTTTTGGCATCTTTATCATTAAAGATCACCTCAAATGCTTCTCCGGAAAGTTCAGTACCTGTTTCAGATAAAAGCGTTTCAAAATATTCTTTGCTGAAATCAGGTTTTAATTTGGCATTCGAATAATGGTGATGAATTCCATTGGAAAACCATACTCTTTTTAAATAGGTTTCAAAACTTTTCCAGTCTTCTGAATTTTTATCGCCTTCATAATTCTGATAAATGTTTTCCAAAGCACCCCTAATAACAAGGTTATGCCTGTAATTCTGGTCCCACATGATATCACGTCCGGCAAGTCCGGCCTGTACCAGGTAATAAACAAGTTTTTGTTCTTTTAAGGTAAGATCTTCCCACCCAGGAATTTGGTATCGCAGGATCTTGATATCTGCAAATTCTTCCACATTGTAGTCGAAATCTGTTTCAACAACGGCTACTTCAGCAGCTATGTCTTTATTTTCATCCTTGCATGAAAACAGAAGGGTTGATGCCAATAGCAGCATCCATAATGAATTGAGTTTCATATTCGGTATATTTATTTAACCACAAATGTACTAATTAGCATTCTGTAAATTACCTATATTAGCCAATGGAATCTTAAAACCCCCGTTTTTGATGAAAATTTTAAAATATTTATTCTTTTTGATTTTAATCGTAATTATTGCCGGTGCAATTTATATTGCCACCAAGGACGGAAAGTATCACCTTGAAGAATCTATTATTATTGAAGCGCCGGTTCCGGTTGTCTTTGAAGAGGTGAATAATTTTCAAAACTGGGAAAATTGGGGTCCATGGGCAGATGATACCGATGATATGATCATTTCCTATTCTGATATTACCAGAGGAAAAGACGCTGCCTACTCCTGGAAAAGTGAGAAAGAGGGAGATGGGGAAATAAAAACAACAGCCATAACTCCCAATTCCAGTTTAGAACAAGATCTTACCTTTATTTCCAAATATGGAGAAACTAACAGCCAGATTACCTGGGAATTTGAAGAAGTAGAGGAAGGAACACAAGTTACCTGGGGGATGCAGGGGGAACAAAGTTTTATGGAAAAACTCGCCTTTAACTTTATGGATAAATCTTTTTCAGAATTGATGCGCCCAATGTTTAAGAAAGGCCTTGAAAACCTGAAAAGTGAGGTGAAAAATAAAATGGATGTTTATGCTATTAATGTAGATGGGATTACAACACACGGTGGTGGTTTTTATATGTATGCTACCACTGCTTCAAAAATTAATCAAATTCCAGAGAAAATGCAACAAATGTATATCCAGGTTCGCAATTATATGGAGTCCAATAACATCAGTATTTTAGGCAAACCTTTTGTTCTTTACAATCAATGGGATGAATCAAATAATTCTGCGATCTATTCGGTGGGAATTTTTACACCCAGCCTGGTGATCACTCCCAATGAAAGCAGCGTTCTCAATGGGATGATGCCGGTTCAAAAAGTTGTAAAAACCACATTGAATGGTGATTATAAGTATTTAAGGGCAGCATGGGATCAGGCTAGCACTTATATTGCTGAAAACAATTTACAAGTCTCGGATTCCGGACAGGCCTTTGAATTTTATAAAATTGGACCTGAGGACAATCCAAACCCTGCCAGCTGGATAACCGAGATCTACATCCCCTTAGCCCAGGAAATAGAACAGAATTAGTTTTCTATCCAATGAGGATATCGGAAACCCGATACAATGACCGATGAAGATCTGCGAATTACATATGACCACCAAAAAACGCTTGTATTGAGCGAAGTCGAAATAATAAAAATCCACCTATGAAAGTATTGTTGATGGTTTTTTTAGGCGGCGGACTGGGAAGCACCTTGAGATACCTGATTTCA
>JAWOHC010000286.1:0-3131 GCA_046496275.1 Gillisia sp. | reverse complement strand
CCTATTTCACTGTGTTGATAGTGAGGAGCATCGTCCCTTGCCTGGGTAGCAAGAAAAACCGCCTTTTGCTTTCTTTCTTCGGTAGGAGAAACCAAAGCTCCTCCTCCGGAAGTTGTAATGATTTTATTGCCATTAAAAGAAAGCACTCCAAAATCTCCGAAAGTACCGCAATTTTGACCCTTATAGGAACTTCCTAAAGCTTCTGCGCTATCTTCTATCACGGGGATATTATATTTCTTTGATAATTCTTGGATTTCTTCAACTTTGTAAGGCATTCCATACAAATGTACCGCAATAATAGCTTTTGGAGTTTTTCCTTTTAAAATCCTGTCCTTTATAGCCGCTTCAAGATGAATTGGACAAAGATTAAAAGTGTCTTTTTCGCTGTCTATAAAAACCGGGATGGCACCCAAATAGGCTATAGGATTTGCAGATGCAGCAAAAGTCATGCTTTGGCAAAGCACCTCATCACCGGGTTTTACATCCAACAATATCAAAGCGAGATGAAGCGCTGCAGTTCCTGAACTTAGAGCCGCGACCTCCCCTGAAGCCCCCTCCCATCCTCTCCCCAGCGGGGAGGAGCTTGAAAACAGGTATTTTTGAATATCCTCTTCAAAAGCATTTACGTTGGGACCTAAAGGAGCTATCCAGTTTTTTTCGAAAGCTTCATTAATATAGTTGATTTCTGTTCCACCCATATGCGGAGAAGAAAGCCAAATTTTACTTTTTTGCATAAATATTATTCTGTATATTTTATAATCTTACCAGGATTACCAACAACTGTGGCAAAGTCGGGTATATTTTTAATTATTACTGCTCCAGCACCAATGGTAGTCCATTTCCCGATTTTTATCCCCGGAATTACTACAGCACCAATTCCAATATGCGAACCTTCTCCCACCCACACCCCTCCTGCAAGAGCTGCATTGGGGGAAATGTGTACGAAATCGTCAATTATACAATCGTGTTCTACAGTTGAACCCGTATTTAATATACAATGTTCACCTATTACAGTTTCTGCGTTTATTGAAGCATTTGCCATTACAACAGTGCCTCTCCCTAATTTTACAGATTTTGATACAGAAGCAGCACTATGAATAATGACTTCTTTAATCTCACCTTTAAACTCCTGAGCAACACTTTTTCTAATCCTGTTGTTGCCTATTGCGATTACTGTACCTGAATTTAAAGCAGCTTCAGGAAAAGAATGAATAACGGGATGATTTAAAACCTCAATAATATTTTCATCATCATCAAAAATGGTGTCAATTGGGCATCCAATGGAATTCATAACCTCAATTATAACTTTTGCATGTCCGCTTGCGCCGTAAATATTCATCGTTAATTCCTTCCATTAAAAGGCTCTGTAGTAGCCATATTAGCAGTATTGATTCCTTCTGAAACAAGTACCTTCTTAACGGTATTAAAAAGTATTTTTAAATCCAGTTTGAAAGATATATGTTCCACATACCAGACATCATATTCAAATTTTTGATTCCAGCTTATCGCATTCCTCCCGTTCACCTGTGCCCAACCTGTAATCCCTGGCCTTACCAAATGACGTTTCTGCTGCCGTTTATTATAAATCCCAAGGTATTCTGGCAATAAAGGACGAGGACCTACAATACTCATTTCACCTTTTAAGACATTCCATAATTGAGGGATCTCATCAATAGAAGTTTTTCTAACAAATTTCCCAACTGCTGTTAACCTTTTTGAATCCGGCAGTAAAACTCCCTTACTGTCCTTTTCATCTGTCATTGTTTTAAACTTAACGATCTTGAAAATTCTACCATGTTCACCAGGCCTGTTTTGGAAGAAAAATGGTTTTCCGTTATTTGCCAAAGCTAATAATAAAGTTATTACTAGCAGTAATGGGCTTATAATAAATAATGCTGTAAAAGCAACTAAAAAATCTATGAAAGGTTTTATATAGTTTTTGTACATAAAAAATAATGCTTGAAATTTTGAAATTGACCATTTCAGTCTGTTCCAATATTCATTGCTGAAATTTTACCAGCTGCCAAAATTACAAAATTGAATCTAAACATTATCTTAATCTTTCAGAAGCAATTTATCCAATAGGTTTATTGCCCCGATGGGCTTTTTTTGGTGTGATTGATTTCTTCCAAAGTTTCATATTCATTTAGAAGAACCTTCCAAAATGCCTCCCGTTCATAATTTGCAGTGATCTCCTCTCTGGCTTTCAACGCCATTGACCTTCTTAAATTTACATTTTCCAAAAGCCTTAACATGGCCATATATAAAGCTTCTTCATTCTTTGGAGGTATAATGAGTCCGTTTTTTTCTTCTGAAATTATTTCATTGCAACCATTGATATCTGTAACAATTGCAGGAATATTCATCGCTCCAGCCTGCATCACAACATTTGGAAATCCTTCCCGGTAACTTGGAAATGTGAGTACATCTGAAATTGCCAGGTAAGGTCGCACATCCTGTTGATATCCTACAGAAGTAATTCCCGGATGGGTCTGGATAATATCGAGAGTTTGCCTACTTAAAGGATCCAACTCCTGTTCAAAAGGTCCAACAAGGAGCAGGTTGCAATCTGGATTTGATTGGTGAAGTTTTCTGAAAGCCTGGATGAGTTCATTAATTCCTTTTTCTGAAACCAGTCGGCCAATAAAGATAAACACCAAATTGGCTTTCGGAATATTGAGCTCCTGTTTCAATTGCATTTTAAATTCTTCCGAATATTTTGAAGGGTCAAAATAAGAAGTATCAATTCCATTGGAACTTCCTTTGCCCAAAACTTTCAATTTTGAGGGAGAGGCAAATTTTTCTTTCAGAATAATTTCATATAAACCTTTGGAATTGGGATATACTTTAGTGGCAAGGGCATAGGTGAGTTTTTCGACAAAATTCAAAATTTTTCTTTTTGAACCTGTAGTTTCCATGAGTGGAAGGCCCGCCACCGTATGCAACCTGATTGGTACGCCAGCTAATTTAGCCGCAAGCATTCCCACGATTCCCGCTTTTGGCGTATGCGTATGAACAATGAGCGGATTTTCACTTTTAAAGAAAGAATAGAGTTTGTAAACCGCTTTTAAATCTTTAAGCGGAGTGATCTCACGGGTCATTTCAACACAAAAGGCATTCACCTTATTATC
>JAWOHC010000274.1:0-4748 GCA_046496275.1 Gillisia sp. | reverse complement strand
ATCGATTACTACATTCTAAATTACCACCCCCTGGATAAGGCCGGAGCATACGGGATTCAGGAATGGATAGGGCTTATTGGTATTACCAGGGTTGAGGGAAGTTATTTTAATGTGGTTGGATTACCAACACATTTGGTTTATGAAACACTTCTGGAAATAGCTTCCAGTTAATTTTTGTAATTTTATTTTGCGAATTTGCTTGCTTGTTTTAAAGATAAAAACTTGTCTCTATGAAATACAGGATTTTTTTGCTGGGATTATTAATCTTCAGCCTGGGTTGTGAAAAAAAACCGGATGGAAAATCAATTCTGCCGGAAAGAAATCTATCTCAAAATTTTAAAAACTATTGGTTTTCAGGAGAAGCCGAGATCACTTCGTATAAGCTTGACCAAAACCGATATGGGGAATCCCGACCCGGAACAGCCGTACTGATTTTTGTGACCGAAGATTTACTTCCCGAATCCCAGGTTAAAGCCAATGTTCAAAACCCAGGTACTATTCCTGTTTTAAAACTGAATGCCACCAAGAACTTCATCACCGGAATTTACCCGTACTCCATCATGCAAAGTACGTTCTTCCCCCTGGAAGGAAATCAACACGCATTAAAAATTACGGCCTCTGTTCAGGAATGGTGCGGGCAGGCTTTTATGCAGTTAAATAATCGTTCTAACTTTGAAATTAAATCTCATTCCTATTTTGAAGGGGAAGCAGATCACGAACTGAATTTAGACAAAACCTACCTGGAAAATGAGGTCTGGACCCTGCTAAGGGTAGATCCCGAACAACTTCCAACCGGAACAATAAAAATGATCCCTTCTTTTGAGTATATTCGACTGGATCATATCGAAATAAGGGCGTATGAGGCCACTGCAGAATTTTATCAGGATAAAGAACTCAGTGTTTACAAGATCACTTATCCCGAATTGAAAAGGGAATTAAAGATCTATTACCATAACAGCTTTCCATTTAGCATTGAAAAATGGGAAGAAACCACAGAGAAGGATGGAAAAAAGAATAGCACCACAGCAACAAAAATGACCGAGATAAAATCGGCATACTGGAATAAAAATTCCAATAATCACTTACATTTGCGTGACACCCTGAACCTGAATTAATGTACGAAGTCCTACTTACTTACCGTAATGAGATTGCCCGCACCGTTGCAATAGCAATTATATTGGGCATTTTTCAGCTTATCCTTAGAAAAGCAGCTCATAAAGTTGGTAAACACAGCGAGATTAATATTACAAGAACCCGGTTAATGTTTAAATACATTAATATTTTGGTGCTTTTAATCGCTTTCTTCCTGTTTTCATTTGCCTGGGGAATGGGATTAGATAAACTGGCCATTGTCTTTTCATCTACATTCGCGGTAATTGGGGTTGCTTTATTTGCTATCTGGTCTATCCTTAGCAATATTACCTCCGGGATTATCATGTTCTTTTCATTTCCATATAGAATTGGTGATAAAATATTGATTCACGACAAGGATATGCCTATAGAAGCAGTAATAGAAGACATTAGAGCATTTCACCTGCATCTTAGAACAGATAAGGGGGAACTTACCACGTACCCAAACAACCTGATCCTGCAAAAGGCCGTTACCCTTGTCAAAAAAGATGTTTACCTGGATGAAGGGAAGGACAGTCTGTAAAAGTTAATGCTTCTAAATATAGTTCCAGAACTACTGAAAGTTTATATATTTGAAACAGTTGAAATCAAATCTTTCAAATGCATAAAATTTTATTCTTAATACTCTGTTTGGTTTTTTCCTTTTCCAATGCCCAAACTCCCCGAAAATTAAATTCCACAGAAATTCATGACGCGATACAAAAACTGAACTTTTTAGGTTCTGTTTTGTATATAGCTGCGCATCCCGACGATGAAAACACCCGGTTAATTTCTTATTTTTCCAATGAAATAAAAGCCAAGACCGGATATTTATCGATTACCCGCGGTGATGGTGGTCAGAATTTAATTGGCCCGGAACTTAAAGAACTTCTGGGAATTATAAGAACTCAGGAACTTTTGGCCGCCCGAAGGATCGATGGAGGGGAACAATTGTTTAGCCGTGCCATTGATTTTGGATATACAAAAACGCCGGAAGAAGCCCTTGAATTTTGGGGGAAACAGGAGATCCTTAGCGATATCGTTTGGGCGATTAGAACTTTTAAACCCGATGTAATCATCAACAGGTTTGATCACCGTACTTCAGGGGAAACCCATGGACAGCACACCGCTTCTGCCATTTTAAGCATTGGGGCCTTTGATCTTGCGAAAGATCCTACGGCATTTCCCGAGCAATTGGAATATACCGGAACCTTTGAGCCCAAAAGATTGTTTTTTAATACTTCTCCCTGGTTTTATGGAAGCGATGAGGAATTTGAAAAAGCCGATAAATCCAATTTATTACAATTTGATACTGGGGTTTATTTCCCTTCAAAAGGTCTTTCAAATCCTGAAATTGCTGCATTAAGCAGAAGTGAGCACCAATCTCAGGGATTTGGATCCACCGGAAGCCGCGGAGCACAAATAGAATACCTGGAGTTAATTGAAGGGAGTTTCCCGGAAGATCCATCTGATCTTTTCGCCGGAATAGATACCTCCTGGAACCGAATTAAAAACGGGGCTGAAATAGGAGGAATTCTTGCTCAGGTTGAAAAGGATTATAATTTTAAAGATCCGGCAGCAAGTTTGCCCAAACTTATCCAAGCCCATAAACTGATACAAAAATTAGAAGATGCTCATTGGCGAAAAATAAAATCTGAAGAAATTAAAAACATCATAGCCGCTGCTGCCGGTTTATACCTGGAAGCAAACGCTGTAAATCCAAGTGCTACTCCCTCTGAAGACCTTACTGTTAATTTGGAAGCCATCAATCGCAGCAATGCAGAAATAAGCCTGATTTCGGTAGAAATGGAACCAAACAACTCAAAACTGGAACCCAATAAGTCACTTCTAAATAATATAACCTGGAAAGAACAAACCCGCATCAAGATTAATGGAAAAACAGGATTTACGAGCCCGTATTGGTTAAAAAATAAAGGAAGCCTGGGATTGTATCGGGTAGAGGAACAAAACCTGATTGGTTTGCCCGAAGCCCCAAAAAGTGTTATAGCTACTTTCAAGGTCAAAATCAAGGGAGAGGAGATCCTGTTTGAAAGGCCTATTGTCTATAAATACAATGACCCTGTAAAAGGGGAAGTATATCAGCCCTTCGAAATTCTTCCACCGGTATCGGTCAAATTCAGGGAAAAGGTTTTGATCTTTGCTAATGCAACTTCTAAAACCGTCCCGGTGATTATTACGGCAGGAAAAGATTCGATTTCAGGAGAGATAGCTTTAAAATCCAATGGAAACTGGAAAATCAAGCCGGAAGAAACCAGCTTCAACATCCTCAAAAAAGGGGAATCGGTTACGGTAAATTTTGATATTACTCCGCCCGAAAATCAGGATGAAATTATCTTAAGCCCTATTCTTACTGTAAATGACAAGGAGTATTCGGGAGAAATAATCAAAATCGATTATAATCATATCCCCTTGCAAACATTGGTTGTTCCGGCTGAAACCAAATTGGTTAAACTAAATATCAGTAAAAAAGGCGAAAACATAGGGTATATTGATGGTGCAGGTGATGTAATTCCGGAAAGCCTGGAGCAAATTGGCTATAAGGTCAGCAGGCTTGATGCAGGAAAAATTTCGGCAGCCTCACTTTCTGGATTTGACGCGGTAGTTATGGGAGTTCGGGCCTATAATACCGTGGAAGATTTAAAATTTAAGCAACCGGCGCTCCTGAAATATGTAGAAAACGGCGGAACTGTTATCGTGCAATACAACGTAAACCGTGGCCTTGTTGTAGATTCCATCGCACCTCATAAACTTAATATTTCCCGTGACAGAGTGACCGAGGAAGATGCAGAAGTACGTTTTCTAGCCCCAAATCATCCTATTCTCAATTATCCCAACAAAATAAGCAATGCCGATTTTGATGGCTGGGTGCAGGAACGCGGTTTATATTTCCCCGATAGCTGGGCCCCGGAATTCACTCCAATTTTATCTATGAATGATAGGAACGAAACTCCAAAAGATGGGAGTCTCCTGGTTGCAAAATATGGAAAAGGATATTTTATCTACACCGGAATAAGCTTTTTCAGGCAATTCCCGGAAGGCGTTCCCGGCGCTTACCGCTTGTTCGCAAATATGATTTCAATTGGTAAATAGATGGATAAACCCAAAAAATATATCTGGAAAAAATCATACACCTTTGTACTGCTGGCAAATGCCTTTTATATTTTAATATTCTACTTCATCATGAAAATTTTCTCCTAAATGCAATTAATAGACTGGATTGTACTTATTGGAACATTGATTTTTATTGCAGGTTACGGGGTTTATAAAACCCGTGGCAGCAAAAATGTGAAGGATTACATCGGGGGTGGAAATGATGCCCAGTGGTGGACCATTGGCTTATCTGTAATGGCAACCCAGGCAAGTGCCATCACCTTTCTCTCTACTCCGGGACAAGCATACCACGATGGGATGGGCTTTGTACAGTTCTATTTTGGACTTCCAATAGCCATGGTGATCATTTGTATGGTCTTTATTCCCATCTATCACAAATTAAAGGTTTATACCGCTTACGAATATCTGGAAACCAGGTTCGACCTTAAGACCAGGACTTTAACAGCTATTTTATTTTTAATTCAGCGCGGGCTGGCAGCCGGGATCACCATTTTTGCACCGGCCAT
>JAWOHC010000292.1:0-4451 GCA_046496275.1 Gillisia sp. | reverse complement strand
ACCTTTAGAATTTGTTTTCCTGGCAGATGATTATTTCACAAAAAAAGGGAATTCGGGACAAAGTAGACTTAACCTATGTTACACCTTTAGGTGGTGCATTTACCAAACCCAAAGCAACAGCTGCATTAGGGCATCTATTAAGTGAGAAAAACATCAAGGTTGTAACCGATTTTGCCATTGAAAAGGTAGATAATGAAACCAATCAAATTGTTGATTATGGAGGGCAAATAGTCGATTTCGATTTATTGGTCACTGTCCCTACAAATATGGGGGACGAATTAATTGCACGTTCCGGAATGGGAGACGATTTAAATTTTGTTCCTACAAATCATCACACGCTGCAATCAATAGGTCATGAAAATGTGTTTGTAATTGGGGATGCCACCAACGTTCCGGCTTCTAAGGCGGGTTCTGTGGCACACTTTGCCTCAGAAACTTTGACAGATAATATACTGTTGTATATAGATGGAAAACCATTAAAAGAGGAATTTGACGGCCATGCCAATTGCTTTATTGAAACAGGAAAAAATAAAGCCTTGTTAATTGATTTTAATTACACCCAGGAACCCGTTGAAGGTACGTTCCCTATTCCCGGACTAGGACCCTTAAAACTTTTAAAAGAAAGCGTTTTTAACCACTGGGGAAAACTGGCTTTTAGATGGATCTATTGGAATATGCTCTTAAAGGGAATTTCAATTCCATTGGTTAGCAGAAATATGAGTACAAAAGGAAAAAAGATATAATAATTTAAAAAATACAAAAATGGAAACAACAATCGCAGGATACAAATTAAGTGTAAATGAAGAAGGCTATTTAACCGATTTTTCTCAATGGACAAAGGAAATAGGGAATGAGATCGCAAAACAGGAAGGTATTGAGATGACCGATCGTCATTGGGAAGTGATCACATGGCTTCAGGAACAGGTTCAAGCAGATAAGGCTTTGTCTGTTAGAGGAATCAAAAATAGTGGTGTCCTTGATATTAAAGAGTTTTACGCTCTTTTCCCAGGAGGCCCCTTAAAAATATCAACTAAGATAGCCGGGGTGCCAAAACCAAAAAGCTGTATTTAAAAATTTATAAAATCTAAAAAATGGGAAAGACAGTAGTAAAAAAGATGCTTTTCATTTTATCAAAAGCAACTCTTGAAAATGTGTACGCAGCCTTTGTAATGGCTAACGGCGCGCGAATGGAAGGAATTGAATCGGAAATATTCTTTACCTTCTTCGGATTGGAAGCAATACAAACCAAAAAATTGAAAAAGTTAAGTGTTGCCACCGTGGGAAATCCCGCGATGCATATTCCAACGATGGTAGGAGGTTTACCGGGAATGGAAGCCTTTGCATCCAATATGATGAAAAAGGAAATGGAAAAACTGGATATGCCACCGGTAGATGAATTCCTGGAAATCCTATCTGCTTCCGGGGTTAAACTCTGGGCATGCAAATTGGCTGTAGATATGTTCCACATTAACGAGAAAGATTTAATTGATGACCTGGATGGAATATTGACCATTGGCGATTTTTACAACAGGGCAGATCAGGAAGGAACTCAATTGTTATTTATATAGCGATACAGTAATGTCCGGTAAAGAGTCAAGATCGTTCCGCCTTTGGCCTAACTGTTAGAATCTAGAACCAAGACTTAATTTTATTTAACCTATAAACACAAATTCCCGTTAGGAGAAATGCCTGACGGGAATTTTTTATTTTAATCCATTGTGAAATTCTCGCCTGGTTGTGGAATGCACCGGGATTATTTTGATAGCATTTTATGTCAAAGAGATAATTGTTTTGCAACTTTTACAATAGTTTTAATATTGCTGAATTATTCCATATTGGAATACGGAATAATTATATTCTTTGGCACTGCATCATTTTAGAGAGCCTTTTTAGTTAACCAACGTAACCTCCAGGTTTCAAAAAAACACTCACTTATTATATAATCAGGAGATAATGTGTCCGTCTTCAAGATAAATTATTCGGTCGGTTCTTTTGGCAAGATCTTCATCATGGGTTACCATAAGGAGCGAGAGTCCTCTCTCATCTTTTAAGGTCTTCAAGATTTGGAATAAATTCTCAGAGTTGTAACTGTCCAGGTTTCCTGTGGGTTCATCTCCTATGAGAAGCATAGGTTCGTTTATAAGTGCACGCGCAACAGCAACCCGTTGTTTTTCCCCTCCCGAAATTTTTGAAGCTTGTTGAGGAGCCAGGTGTTTAATGTTTAATTTCTCAAGCAGCCCCATGGCTTCTTCTTTTATTTCCGATACAGTTTTCTTGCCCAATTTCTTTGCTGGCAGCATCACATTTTCCAGGACACTAAACTCCGGTAATAGATAATGGAACTGAAAGATGAACCCTATCTTCTCGTTTCTAATATGGGATAATTCCCGCTGGGACTTTCCTGTTACAAGCTCATTTTCAATATAAAGCTCCCCGGTATAATCTGTATCCATAGTGGAAAGGATGTATAATAAGGTTGATTTTCCGGAACCCGATTTTCCCATGATACTGGTAAATTCCCCTTTTTTTATACCCATACAAATGTCTGTAAGCACATGAAAGGATTTTGCCTTGCCGAAATACTTATCAATATTTTTTGTTTCCAGAATAAGACTCATACTAATTTTAATTTCCCCTGATTATTTGCACGGGATCAATGTTTTTTGCTCTTTTTGACGGAAAATATGCTGCGATGAAGGTGCATAAAAGCGCAAAAATGATCCCTATAATATAATTATTGGCGTTGTAATTTATGGGGTAGGTTGTAATGGTTGGCAATGCCTGGGTTTCAAAAGGTATACGGTCTATAAAGCTGGACAGGCCTAATCCCAGAAGTAGCCCAAGAATTCCTCCGGAAATGCCAATAAATGCTGCCTGACTCAAAAAAATCCATTGTACGTCGCTCCCTGAAAAACCAATCGCTTTCAGAATAGCGATATCATTCATTTTTTCATAAATGAGCATATTCTGAATGTTATAGATCCCAAACCCAGCAACGATGAGCAGGGTGATGGAAACCGCATAGGTAATAAGATTTCTAATGTTAGATCCCGTTTCAAACTGTGCATTCATTTCATTAATGTCCATAGCAGAGACATTATATTTTTTTTCCATCTCCCGGGCCATAGCCGGTGCCTTTGAAATATCAAAAAGCTTTACATTGATATCGGTGATATAGTTTTCAGCTTCGCCCAGGATCCTTTGCACGGTTTTTAAGTTGGTAAAACTCTGGATATTGTCAACATCGGCAATTCCGCTTTGATAAATCCCCACCACTTTTAAAGGAAATCTATCGCCCCTAACCGTGCTCACCATTAGGGTCCTGCCAATGGAGAGCGACATTTTTTCTGCTATTCCCGCTCCGAGCAGGATCCCGTTTTCGGTATTTTTTAGATCGGTTACGGTTCCAAGGGTTATGTAATCCTGAATATTGGAAAGTTTTGCCTCCTTCATAATATCCACCCCTACTAAATTCCCTCCCAGTTCAATAGTTCCCGAAAGGTAAAATATCTCTGCCCTCAACTGTGGAGCAGCTCCCTGTACGTTTTTATCTTTCTCCAGATCATTTAAAATAGGCAGTGCATTATGAATTTTTTTCTGACTCTGTTTGGGTTTGATGGAATATATTATGGGGATTGCATCTTTAAAATCCTTATAAAGCAGTACGGGTTGATCTTCTGTAGGCTTTATTTCATTGTAGAGATGAACGTGAGGCACCTGGTTTAAAATAAGATCATCCAGCATATTGTTAAGGCCAGTCATAAAACTAACAAGGGTAATATAGGCCCCTATTCCAAAAGTCACCCCAATAGAAGCCGTGACTGTAGACTTCAGCTTAGTGAAGAGGTGCGTTCTCGCTATCTGGAGTATTACTTTCCACGTGCTCATTGCTCAGGTTTGTATATAGTTTCATTTTCATCAATGCCCGAAATGATCTCGATATTATTCAGGTCCTGAAGTCCGGTGATAATGGTTACAGGGCCATCTTCAGTAAGCACCTGGTTTTCATTTAAAAGAAATTCCCGGGGAATAAGCAAGGCGTCCTGTTTTTCAGCAATTATAATATTCGCTTCCCCGGCAAGACCCGGAAATAATTTTGGAGGATTATTTATGAAAATCGCTTCAATTTTAAAGGTTTGGGTTCTCTCATCTTTTGCAGGATATATTTTTTTTATGGTGGCCTCAAAAACCTGCGATCCGTATGCATCAAGAGTGACCAGGGTTTTTTGCCCCACCGACACCTTAACAATGTCCATTTCGTCTACCAATAATTCAATGATAAAATTAGTTGCGCTCCCAATAAGGGCCAATGGTTCTACGGTATTAACAATCTCACCCGGGTTTTTATACAAGGTGTAAACCACCCCGTTAATTTTGCTGTTTACGGTAAACTCTCCGGATGAAAACTGTGAGGTTTTATAAGTATTCAATGCTTGCCTAACTTCTATGGA
>JAWOHC010000255.1:0-10173 GCA_046496275.1 Gillisia sp. | reverse complement strand
TTTCTTCCGAAGTAATTTTCAAATAAACATATTAATTTTAGTAAAACCTGCAAAAAGATTGGACAAAATATTAATCCGAAGTGAAAACTATTTATTTTTTAAATGTTTATTTTTCTTAACCAAAAAAACCTAAATAATTGATTTTCAATTGGATATTAATTTTTAATAATATGTTGCTATTTTTTTTAGTACGACAATTATTAGTTTTAGCTGCTTTACCTGCATTTTACATGTGTAATAAGTACATTTTTAAGATTGTTACTAAGGATTATTTAAGATTTGTTTATATAAAGATTGATGCCATTAACAACCTCTGATTACGACTACTTAAGTGAATTTCTTCACTTCCTACTTCAATAATTACTGTTATATTTGCGAATAACTGAATATTTAAGTCGCGCATGCTTATAGCTATACTATTAGGTTTTCTTTTTTCATTGCTATTGGTTTTTACCGGAAAATTCTTCCAGGGAAAAGCGGGCATCGTTTCGGCACTAATACCTTTGGTGTTATTTGGCTATTTTCTTCAGTTTATTCCAGAGATTGCTGGTGGCGGAACGATCGTTCATAGTTACTCCTGGGTTCCTTCTTTTGGAGTGAATCTTGATTTCACGCTAGACGGGCTATCCCTTCTTTTCTCGTTAATGATTACAGGAATAGGGTTTCTGGTTTTTGTTTATACCGCTGCATACCTTAAGAATCATAAATATTTGGATAGGTTTTATGGATATCTTAGTATTTTCATGGCAGCGATGCTTGGTTTGGTACTTTCAGATAATTTAATAACTCTTTTTGTTTTTTGGGAATTAACAAGTATTAGCTCGTTTTTCCTGATAGGTTTTAATAATTCCAATCCCGAATCGAGAAAATCGGCTCTTATAGCACTTGCAATTACAGGTCTTGGTGGATTATCACTCCTTGCCGGTGCTTTGGTTTTAGGTTCTGTTGGGGGAAGTTATAGTATTAATGAACTTTTGAATTCCAGCGGTGAGATTGCTGCAAGCCCATATTACATTCTTATAGCCATTCTTATTTTTGGGGCCGCCTTTACAAAGTCGGCACAATTTCCATTTCATTTCTGGTTACCTGGAGCGATGAAGGCTCCTACTCCGGTTTCAACATATTTGCATTCTGCTACTATGGTGAAAGCCGGGATCTATTTGCTTATGCGAATGACCCCGGTTTTGGGGAATCAGGAATTCTGGAATTCCACCTTGATCATTGTGGGGGCAATAACTATGGTATATGCTGCTGTTCACACGCTTTTTAGAAAAGATCTAAAAGGGATTCTGGCATATTCAACCATATCAGCACTTGGGATTCTTGTATTTTTAATCGGTCAGGGAACTGAAGCGGCTTTACTTGCTGCTACTGTTTTTATCATTGTTCACGCTTTGTATAAAGCAACGCTCTTTCTTGTTACTGGAATTATTGATCATCAAACCCATTCCCGCGATGTTACTGTTTTGCGCGGACTTAGAAAGGTAATGCTACCGGTTGCTATTGCCGGATTTCTTGCCGCTATTTCCAGTGCAGGGATCCCGCCAACAGTAGGTTTCCTTGGAAAAGAACTCACCTATGAATCTACGCTGGCCCTGGTAAGCACTCCCCTGTTGTGGATTGCATTGATATTAATCACGAAGATATTATTACTACATGCCGGATTTGTTGCCGGCATAAGTCCTTTTATAGGAAAACTGCCCGAAAGGTTTGAAAAAACAAAAAAACCTGGATTCCTGTTATGGGGGCCGCCAATACTTCTTGCGGTTGCCGGAATCGTTTTTGGAGTTTTTCCCGGAATTATTGAAGGATCGCTTATAAAGCCATCTGTTGCTGCCATGGGGCAGGATGCCGGTGATCAGCACCTTCTGCTTTGGCACGGATTTAATACCGTATTGTGGCTAAGTGTTACTACTATTGTGGTAGGTACTGTCTTATTTTTCACGATCAAGCCTTCCCAAAAATTAGTGAATATCGCTGCCCGGGTTGAATATCTTTCTCCGGAATCCATAATTTCTGGATCTTGGAACCTGTTCAACAGGCTTTCCATCTTATGGACCAGGTTTTTTCAAAATGGATATCTTCGGAATTATGTATCAACGATCATGGTGTTCCTAATAGGTTTATCCGGATACACATTATATAATGCTGCAACTTTTTCAATCGATTTATCGAAATTATCAGAAATAACAGTTTATGAGATTGCCGTTGTGTTAATTTTGCTAATTGCAGTTTTTTTCACAGTTTTTACCAGATCCAGGCTTGCTGCCGTAGCTTCTATGGGAGTAATGGGACTCGCCATTTGTTTGGTGTTTGTTTTTTACAGCGCCCCGGATCTTGCAATGACGCAATTCTCAATTGATACGCTTACGGTAATTCTTTTTGTATTGGTGCTCTATAGATTACCCAGGTATTTGAAGCTTTCAGATTATAAAACCCGAATAAAAGATGGAGTCCTTGCAATTGCATTTGGATCTATAATCACGCTTTTGATCCTGGAGGTACTTGCACAACCTGTAAACACAGACATTAGTGATTACTATGCTCAAAACGCCTATTTGCTTGCCAAAGGTAAAAATGTTGTAAATGTTATTCTGGTAGATTTCAGAGGATCGGATACATTCATGGAAATTTCGGTTTTGGCTATTGCTGCCATTGGGGTTTTTGGCTTACTAAAATTAAGGCTTAAAAATACAGATCAACGTTAATAAACGAACAATGAGAACAATAATATTAAAAACAGCTTCTTCCTATCTATTGCCGGTATTGTTGTTATTTTCAGTATTTATACTTTTACGTGGACATTACCTTCCCGGAGGTGGCTTTGTAGGAGGATTAATGGCTTCTATTGCATTTGTGCTCCACGCATTTGCCAATGGATTAACAAACACAAAAACTTTAATAAGATTTCATCCTGGATTTTTAATGCCCGCTGGACTTGCTGTGGCATTTTTGAGTGGGATGGCGCCTCTTCTGGTTGATTTACCATTTATGACCGGACTTTGGTATCCTGAAGCCTTACCCGTATTAGGTTCTATAGGTTCCGCACTCTTTTTTGATATTGGGGTTTACCTGGTGGTAATAGGGGTAACCTTAACTATAATTTTCACAATTGCAGATACCATTTAAGTTATGGAGATAGTATTAGCGGTAATGGTTGGGATCCTGTATGCTGCAGGCATTTATATGATCCTGAGGCGTAGCCTTGTGAAACTTATTCTGGGAATCATTATTCTTGGGAATGGCGCTAATCTTCTGATATTTTTACTGGGTAGAATTACAAAGGGAAGCCCTCCAATTATTCCAGGAGACCTGAAAGTATTTGAAGCGGCGTATGCCGATCCAATTCCGCAGGCATTGATATTAACTGCAATCGTAATAAGTTTTGGCTTGCAGTCTTTTGCAATAATTTTAATTAAACGAGCATACAAAGTTGTGAAAACAGACGATTTAGATGAAATGAACGCATTAGACCAAGATTCATGACACAACAATTAATTCTATACCCCCTGTTGCTTCAATTGTTTTTGAGCATTATTTTAATGTTTGCCTGGAAGCGAATTAGTTGGCAAAGGGTGATAAGTATTTTGGGTGGAATTCTAAATTTAGGTGTTTCCATCTGGCTGTTTGCCTATATATGGGAAAACGGAACACAAACCATACAGGCGGGTAACTGGGAAGCTCCATTCGGGATTACTTTTGTTGCAGATAGTTTAGCGGCTACCCTGGTGTTGTTGACCTCGATTTCCGGGGTGGCTGTCTCGGCATTTTCAGCTTCTTCTCTTATTCCCGCGCGTTTAAAGTTTGGGTATTTCCCTATTTTCCACTTCTTGTTACTGGGTCTTATTGGTGCTTTTTTAACCGGTGATATTTTCAATCTTTATGTGTGGTTTGAGATTATAATTATAAGTTCTTTTGTCCTTATAACTTTAGGAGGAGAGAAAGCCCAATTGGAAGGAGCCGTGAAATATTTCACCCTGAATATTCTGGCTTCTATGATCTTCCTTACAGCAATAGCTGTTTTGTATGGATTAACGGGCTCTCTCAACATGGCAGATTTATCTATTAAAGTTGCTGCAATTGAAAACAGGGGATTGGTGGAAATTACCGCGATTCTCTTTTTAGTGGCTTTTGGAATTAAGGCTGCTGTTTTTCCTTTGTATTTTTGGCTTCCAGCGTCCTACCATACACCACCATCGGCTGTTTCAGCCATATTTGGAGGTTTATTGACCAAGGTTGGGGTTTATGCCTTAATACGAGTTTTTACCCTTATTTTTGTGGGTGATGTCTTTATGCAGGACACCATTCTGGTCATGGCAATTTTAACCCTTATAAGCGGTGGATTGGGAGCACTTATTCAAACCAACCTGCGCAAGGTTTTCTCCTATTTAATTATTTGTCATATTGGTTATATGATGATAGGCCTTGGAATGTATACGGAGATTGCTATAGCCGGAACCATCTTCTATCTTATCCATGACATTGTGGTGAAAACCAACTTGTTTATGGTAGGTGGTTTAATCTATAGAATAAAAGGAACCAATAATATAAAATCTTTAGGCGGACTTTACGCAGAATACCCCAAATTGAGTTTACTAATTGCGATTCCTTTATTTTCATTGGTAGGGATACCTCCGCTTTCAGGATTCTGGCCAAAATTATCGCTTCTTACGGCAGGTTTTAATGATCAAAGCTGGTGGTCTATTGGAGCAATCCTATTTGCCAGTTTAATCACGTTGGTTATTATAGCAAAAGTTTGGTCAAATGTGGTGTGGAAAGATAAAGTTGAATTACCAAAAAGACTTAACTTTAGATATTTCGACAATATGAATAAAACCCGAAAAATCCAATTGGTAGCACCAATTGTCTTTCTTTCGATCATTTCATTATATATTGGTTTTGGAGCGGAACATGTGCAACAATTATCCGCAAGGGTTGCTGGTGAATTGATGGACAATCAACAGTATATAGATGCGGTTTTTAAAACTGGCCAAAATTTGGAACCATAAAATGAGCCTAACGGAAACACAATACAAACACCGATGAAGATATGTGAATTGCATATGTCCATTAAAAAACAATAGATATCTACAGATGAAAAACAGGTTCTTATCAAATATACTTTTAACCTTTCTCTGGGTAGCTCTTACAGGTAATTTTCAATTTCCAAATTACGTGTTTGGCTTTGCAGTTAGTTTTTTATTACTTCGGATTACGACACAGGGAAGAAAAGATGCGAAATATTTCAGGATCGTTCCTAAGGTAATTAGTTTTATATTTTTCTTTTTATATGAACTTTTGAAATCAAATCTGGAGGTAGCTTATGAGGTTTTGACACCTAAACATCATATGACACCCGGCATTGTAAGGGTTCCGTTGGATGCATCCACAGATATAGAGATATCTTTCCTTGCCAATCTTATTTCGCTTACACCAGGTACGTTAAGCCTGGATGTTTCAACAGATAAAAAGGTATTATATGTTCATTCCATGTATATCAAGGATAGAGATACTTTTATTGCCGGGATTAAAAATGGTTTTGAGAAACGCTTATTGGAAATTTTAAGATGACATTACTCGATTTTATATATTTTTTCGTTCTTCCGATATTATCAATATCGGTGATATTAATCTTTATAAGGTTCGTTATTGGCCCTCATATGGTAGATCGCGTAATCGCATTGGATTTAATTGTTACTGCGGGAATTGGTTTTATTGCAGCATACAGTATCCTTTTTAATCAACCCGCTTTTCTGGACGTGGCAATGATCATGGCCCTGATTGCCTTTTTGGGAACTGTAGCATTCACCTATTATATTCAGCAAAAAAAAGATAAATAAATGATCCTAGAAATAATTGTTGGAATTTTAGCCTTTTTGGGAACCATGTTCGTGCTTTTTGCGGCTGTGGGAATGGTACGCATGCCCGATACTTATTTGAGGATCTCTGTAACAACAAAGGCTGCAACCCTGGGAATAGGACTGCTTTTATTTGCTGCAGCGATCTACTCCTACGACGTAGCAATAACTGCCAAGGTGCTTGTTATTATTCTTTTTATATTGCTTACAGCACCTGTTAGCGCACATTTAATTGGCCGTACCTCCTATTTCTCCGGAGTAAAACTTTGGAAAAATTCTGTAATGGACGATCTGGAAGGAAAATATAATAGTTCTACTGAAATTCTTAGCAGCGCTGAGAAAAAGGAGAAACCAGAAAACAAGCTGGAAGACTAGTCCAGGTTTCTTTTTTCATTTTTTTGCTTCCTGTTTCTTATGAGTTTATTTTCTATTATATTGAAAATGAGGTTTATAAAAAGCACCAGAGCGCTTATCATCCCAAGTTCCCAGAACATCCCCATAGCAGCAAGGCATCCTGCAGCTGCACTGCACCAAATGGTTGCGGCACTGGTTAAACCTTCAACTTTCCCCCTCTGTTGCAAGATAGTTCCCGCCCCAATAAACCCAATTCCTGCCACCACCTGGCCTATTACCCTTGTAGTATCCACAAATTCTTCTCCCCTGAATTCAAGAGATAACAATACAAAAACACAGGCACCAAGGGCCACAAGGGCATTGGTCTTTAATCCCGCATCTTTGCCCTTAAATTCCCGCTCCAGCCCTATGAAAATTCCCGCTAAGGCCGCGAGACTTATTCGTACACCAAATTCCATCAAATCCATAATTGTGGCATTTCTATAAATTGTATTTTAGCAATATGCAAAAGCTTCCCTTAAATTTAGCGAAAAGAATTGAACAACGAATCCAGGAAAATAGCTTTCGGGATTTAGGGAATACGCTAAAATTAACCGATTTTTCTTCCAATGACTATCTTGGATTTGCCTCTTCGGAAGGGCTATTCAATAAAACCTATCAGATTTTATCCGAAAAAAAATTACTAAAGAACGGTGCTACCGGCTCCAGGTTACTCTCTGGAAATCACGAATTATTTAAACCTGCTGAAGCCTTGATAGCCCGTTTTCACCAAACCGAAGCAGCGCTTATCTTTAACTCCGGATACGATGCCAATATTGGCTTTTTTTCCTGCGTCCCTCAAAAAGAGGATCTCATTTTTTACGATGAATTGGTACATGCCTCCATTCGTGATGGAATAACAATGAGCAATGCAAAGGCTTATAAATTCCTTCACAATGATTTGAAAGATCTGCGAAATAAAATACTTCGAAAAAGGGAAGAATTCAATTCCGCAGTAATTTACATCGTTACAGAGTCTGTGTTTTCCATGGATGGCGATTTCCCAAATCTTGTTGCATTGTCTAATTTAGCCCAAGAATACAATTGCCTGCTTATTGTAGATGAAGCACATGCCATCGGGGTTTTTGGTGAAAAAGGCCAGGGACTTGTCCAGGCACTAAAGCTTCAGGATAAGATATTTGCACGCATCATTACTTTTGGAAAAGCCCTTGGTTGCCATGGCGCCGCCGTTTTGGGAAGTGCAGCTTTAAAGGACTATTTGATCAATTTTTCACGGAGTTTTATCTATACTACTGCCTTGCCGCCACATTCTGTAGCCTGTATTCTGGAGGCATATAAGTCTCTTGAAGCTTCAGTTAGCACAAATTCAGAACTTGTAAAACTTCAGGAGAATATTCGAGTTTTTCAGAAAGAAATCCTGGAAAACGGGTTAAATCCTTATTTCATAAAAAGTGATTCCGCCATACATTGCTGCATAATCCCGGGAAATGATGCAGTGAAAAAGCTGGCGGTTAAAATTCAGGCTGAAGGCTTTGATGTAAAACCTATACGCTCCCCTACCGTTCCCAAAGGAAAAGAGCGGTTAAGGATTTGTTTGCATAGTTTTAATACCAGGGAGGATATTCAAAATCTTGTAAAACTATTAGCTACTTTTATAAAATAAAAACATCCATAACCAAGTATCAAAATCCAGGATTTTGATTCCTCCAAAACAATAATATATACCTATGCAATGAGCAAAGTAAAAATTCGACTTAATCACCAATAAAGAATTTGACCGGTAAAGAAAACAGGTATTTATGCAAGAAACTTTTTCCAAAATCGCTGTATTTCAATATTCTTCTGAAGCACAAATAATTAAATCCCGACTGGAGGCAGAAGGGATTGAGGTTTTTTTATTTGATCAGTTTACAGTAGATACAGATCCTTTGGTAAGCAATGCTATTGGTGGAATAAAGCTAAAAGTGTGGGCAGAGGATGAAGCAAAGGCCATACATATTCTCAAATCCATAAGTGAATATTCACTGGATGATGAAGGACAGGAAATTGAATGTCCCATTTGTGGAAGTACAAAAGTGGAGCTTGCTTCCACCATAAGGGATGTAAAATCCTTTCTGGCTTATATGTACGCATTTCTTAGCAATTCCCTGCCAATTAATAACCGCTATGAATATCGCTGCGATACTTGTAAACAAAAATTTGATTTAGAATGAAGAACACCTATTTTATTACCGGGATAGGAACCGATGTTGGCAAAACAATCGCTTCCGCCATCATCACCGAGGCCCTGGAAGCCGATTACTGGAAACCCATTCAGGCAGGTGATCTGGAAAATTCCGACACTCATAAAGTTGAACGACTAATCACCAACAAAAAAACGGTTTTTCACCCTAATAGCTTTGCTTTAAAAACACCTATGAGCCCCCATGCAGCTGCCAAAATCGATGAGATCGAGATTACTTCAGCAAAAATTAAACGTCCAAAAACCACCAATAATCTGGTAATTGAAGGTGCCGGCGGACTGCTGGTTCCAATAAATACCAAAGAGACCATTCTAGATCTCATCCGGCCGGAAGATAAGGTGATCCTTGTTTCAAGGCATTACCTGGGAAGCATCAATCATACTTTATTGAGTATTGAAGCCTTGAAATCACGCGGATTGCAGTGCTTCGGAATTATTTTTAACGGCAAAAAAAATGAAACTTCAGAAGAGATTATTTTGAAAATGACGGGGGTGCTCTGTTTAGGACGCATTGAGGAAGAGCCTTATTTTGATGAAAATGTTATAAAAGAATACGCTGAAGAGTTTAAAATAAAATTTACAGAGCACCCTTTATTCTGAAAGAATTCGGGATTAAGAGATTTACAGAAAGCAATTATGTTAGAAATTAGTAAGGTCACAAAGAGTACTGCAACAGGTTCAAATGAAGGAGGTAACGAACGGAAGACCCTGTCTCAACGGGACCAGAAACACCTATGGCATCCGCTTACCCAGCATAAATTATCCAATGAAATGCTTGCTATTGTAAGGGCAAAAGGAAGTGTTTTGTATGATGAACATGGAAATGAATATATAGACGGGATCGCTTCCTGGTACACAAGTATGTACGGCCATTGCAATACGGATATTACCGCCAAGGTGGCAGAACAAATGCTGAAACTCGACCAGGTTGTTTTTAGCGGTTTTACCCATAAACCTGCCATAGAATTATCGGAAGCGTTGATTAAAATTCTTCCTTCCAATCAGCAAAAATTATTTTTTAGCGACAATGGCTCCACCGCAACAGAAATAGGGATTAAGATGGCCTTGCAATACCATCATAATCTTGGAAACGATAGAAAGGTAATGCTGGCTTTTGAGGAAGGATTTCATGGAGATACTTTTGGAGCGATGTCGGTTTCAGGATTATCAGTATATAATGGGGCTTTTGAAGAGCATTTTATCAAAGTAGTAAGAATACCTGTCCCTAACGGAGAAAACACTTCTGAAGTTATTAGTATTCTCGAGGATCTAATCTTAGAAAACAACATCGCTGGATTTATCTACGAACCTTTGGTGCAGGGAGCTGCAGGAATGAAAATGCACGATGCTCAAGGTTTAAACGAACTGCTGAAATTTTGTAAAGCAAATGAGATTATTTGTGTGGCAGATGAAGTCATGACCGGATTTGGAAAAACAGGGAAACATTTTGCTTCCGATTATTTAGAAACCCAGCCGGATATTATTTGTCTTTCTAAGGCCTTAACAGCAGGTTTGTTGCCAATGGCAATCACTACCTGTTCTCAGCAAGTCTACGATGCTTTTTATTCAGATGAAATCTCAAAAGGGCTTTTCCATGGGCATACGTATTCTGCCAATCCGCTGGCTTGCGTTGCAGCACTGGCTGGGATCGAATTACTGATTTCTGAAGAAATTCAACAGGATATCCGGCGGGTTACCAAATCACATCAGGATTTCAAA
>JAWOHC010000197.1:0-5950 GCA_046496275.1 Gillisia sp. | reverse complement strand
AAGGAATTAAATGAACTGGCAAGGAAAAACCTGCCGGTAGAAAATATGCATATTGTGGTGATAGGAGATAAAAAGACCGTACTTCCTAAACTTCAGGAGCTAAAGTATGAAGTTGTAGAACTTGATATGGACGGTAACCCGGTAGACACCACCGCAGGAAATTAAATTTTCAATTTTTTATAAACTAAAAGCCTCTGAATTCAGGGGCTTTTTTAATTCAGGGGTTTTTCATAATCCGGTAGTTCATAATGTTGGGGTTTTAATCCGACATCGATCGTGAATAGAGACAGTTCTTGTCCAAAAATTTATTAGATCAAACCAGTCTTGAAAAACGAGCGTTTGAATTAGGAAAATCAACCCCCATGGCAAAAGCTGTGAACAAGCCACCAATCAATGCAGATACCACAGTCTCCCATCCAAAAGTGGCAGTTATTACTACAACTTCAATATGAATTATGGTCATAATGATGCCTGCAAGCACAGACAGGATGGCCATCCATTGATATAACCTGAGGCCTTTTATAATGGGCGTTTGCACCTCACCCCTGTAAGCTTCTTCTACAAAACGGCCAATCCCGGTTAAAATTAAATAAAGGCCAAGAATAAAAGATGATGAAAAATCATGCACCCAGAGAGATAATAAAACGAAACCAACCAATAGGAGCCATATCATGGAATAAAGTTGCGTTGGATGAATCAGTTCACCCCTTAAATGTGAAATGCCACAAACGCGGGAACGAGGATGAAAATATTTTATGCCGATGTTCGGGTTGTCAACTTTCGCACCATGGCAACACCCGTTAACCAAACAGCGAAAACGGCCAATGCCTTGTACCCAGGGCATAACTGCTGAAATCACGCCTATAATGACCCATACATTATAGCCTATCGCCCATATTGCAAGGCTGGCAAAAATAATACCTACCAATGCGCCATAGTAGCCAAAGGGCCTTTTCAATTTTTCAGACCCTTCAATAATCTGTGCCCAAAGTGCTGAAAATACAATAACAACAAAAGCAAAAATTAGAATGGCCCAGGCATAAGCATCGCCAATTAATATTCCGGCCAATAAAATACCCAGAAAGGTGCCAATACCAACATAGAAGCCGTGGTTAATCACTCTCACTTTGCCAAATACCCATTCCTGCCAGGAATTGGCAATTTTTTCGGCCCCTTTCCTTAAAAATGTCCAGATTTGAAAGTAATATCCGGCCAAAAGGAAAATAACTATTGCACCGCTTAGATGAAGCACCGCAGAACGGCTGAAAGTTAATTGTATGCCCATTAATGCAATAACGATTAACCCAAATAAAATTCCCAGTGGTTTTGATTGCCTGAACAAAACTTTGATGGAAAGCAACAGCAAAAAGATGGGGACAAAATAGAACATTCCGGGCTGTACTGGAAGATATTGTGCCCCTAAACCGGGGTATAATAGAGCCATGAAAGTTGAAATGCCTATTGCAATGATGCTTGTTATTGCCCAGGTGCGCAGCAGGTCTTTTCTTTTGATGAAAAAGGGTATTGCGATTATAAATAGCAAACTCAATAAAGGCAAATATTGATTTTCAGGAAGTATGGGTAAAATCAAAGGTTTTCCTAAAATAGCAGCGGTATTTCCTTCCAATGAAGCAATAATGAAATTAGCTAAAAACAAAGCTGCAAATACCCAAAACAAAGATACCAGCCGTGCATCTGCAGAGGGTGATTCCTTTTTATTTGCCGGAAGATCTAAAATGGTTTTCATGGACTCATTTGGAAATCTTTTTTTAAGATCAATGGCTTCATATCCCATCACCAGCGCAATCATAGAAAGAATGGTGATGGGAGTTACCAACCAAAGTCCACTCGCGGACTCAGTTAAAATAAAATAGCCAATCATTAAAATACCGAATCCCCAATAAATGGGATGTCTAAGGAAATGGTATGGCCCATTTGTCACAAATATTGAAGGAGGATAGGCATTCATTGGTAATCCTTTGCCATATTTTTTTAAAGAGAACATGGCCCAGGCCATAAGTAAAACACCAAAAATAACGAGAAAATAACCCGCAAATGTTGATTCAATTACAGGAAAACTTATCAGTTCTTCTGTATACTTTGCCCAGAGCAAAAGCATGCCGGGTACAATAATGAGAAAAACAATCGCATAAAGCGTTTTGTTGATTATGACTGTTGTTTTATTCATTTCGTTCGCATTTTATAGAAAAAAAATAGCATTGAAAAAATTAAAAACACCAATCCGTATAACATTCCCTTCAACGCGGCAGCGGTGGCAGAATAATCTGTTACTGCAGTAATAATGGCGGTTTGAGACGGGAAATAGGCCGGGAGGAATTTTATGATGATTTGATTTTGCGCTTCAGCATAAAATAAAGGATTCTGCAACCAGCCTACATCAATATTTACGAGTAACACGATCAATAATATGCCTTCTAACTCCCCCTTAATAATGCTGCCCACCACCAATCCATAACTGCCATAAACAAAGCCAATGAGCACTAAGCCCAGGTTGAATCTTCCGGGATGATCAATGGGGTAAAAGGCATGGGTGAGCAAGCCTACATACGCGGCGATCAATACGATGGCCAAAAACAGCGCAAGCAAAATGGAAATTAATAATTCAATAGGGTGATAGCCACAAATTATAAGCCTTCGGTTTACTTCATTATTTTTTTGAATAAGATTAAGCGCCAGAAATGAAACCAGAAACCCTGATGAAGCCACGGCGAAAAAAATGAAGGAAATACCCTTTTCACTAATATTTATAAATACATCATCATCCAGTGATGCCAATTGAAAAGGAAGCATCCTATCTGAGGTGGTAAACTCGACAACAGTTAGGAAAAATGCCGGGATTATCAGAAGCAGGATAATCACGATCTTTTGCCGGACCAGCATCCTCAAAATCATTGATAAGCCAGTTATGATCCTATCCGGCGTCATACTAAAATTCCATTTTCGAGTTCGTAAATACGATCAAGCCTTTCCTTTTCACTTAGTAAATGGGTAACAATAAGAATGGCGCAACCACGCTTCTTTAGCAGATTGGAATAATCCCAAAACCTTTGATAGGTATCCCAATCAAAGCCATTGTAAGGTTCATCAAGTATCAGTAAGCTTGGATCATGAAGGAGTGCGATGGAGAGGTTGAGTTTTTGTTGGGTCCCACCGCTCAAATTGATGATTTTTTCCTGCTGATATTTCTTATAGTTAAAGTGTTGCAGCAGTTCTTCAGATCGCCTCTTTGATTGGCCGCTGTCAATACCATAAGCGACA
Organism: Gillisia sp.; assembly: GCA_046496275.1. Taxonomy (GTDB): domain Bacteria; phylum Bacteroidota; class Bacteroidia; order Flavobacteriales; family Flavobacteriaceae; genus Gillisia. The sequence goes on along the minus strand of JAWOHC010000197.1, from coordinate 2,671 downwards.
GAGAAGTAATTGAAATGTTCTTGCACGGTAAGATGTGGGAAGAGCACAGCTTTTTGTGGGCAATAACCTATGCTGCCACTAATTTTAACTGTTCCATTCTCTGCGCTCCTTACGCCAACAATGATCTCCATTAAGACTGATTTGCCAGCTCCATTTTCGCCCACAATGCCCGTAATAGACCCTGCATCCAGTTGAAATGAGATATCCCTTAAAACTTTATTTTTCCCAAAGGATTTTGCAATATGTTCAGATCTTAAGATCATTGAACCTGAGCATTAAAATTTACCCATTCATGTATAGCTATACCTTTTGTAACGGGACCGCCTTTTATTTGAAATTCACCTTTGCTTAACCACTTATGATTGTAAGCCATTAAAAATTTAGTGGGCATCAACTTATTGAATCCGGGCAGATAGCGCAAAAGCTTATGCATTACCTGGTATATTTTATTTTCAGATTCCAATACTGCTCCGCGATCAAGCTTCAGCACGAAATTCATTTCAGGTGATGAAATGTGATCATCTTCAATACTGCCATTCGTTATTTTTTCGCCATTAAGCCATACCCATTGCTGTTTGATTTCTTTTCGCAGTTCAATCCAAACCATGGTATCATTCAATGAACGGAATCTTCCCCAACGCAGATCATTCATTGGGATATGCCAGGGAGGGGCAGTAAGGATCAATTGCTCCACGTAGCCATCTCCTTCTATTATCTTATCGTTTATTTTTAGTTGAACCCTGGAGGCGGGCTGATAACAGTTCCAGTCAAGATAACCACGATCTGATTCATATAGCCGTGCCTGAAGGGGTTTGGCAACAGACTCCCAACTTCCGGTCACTTTAAATTCGTCATCATGCCAGGTGATAACATTATCATTTTTTTCAGGGAATTCCACATTTCGAAAATGGGATCTTTCCTTAACACCGCTCTCGGGATTGTAGTGCGTCCAACTTCCATAATGAACCGCGAAGCCTTTCCAGGATAATTTTGCGGCATAAAAGATCATAGCCTCCCCGTTGTTCCCTACAAAATCAAGATACCATTTGTTTAGGTGAAGATCAGAGCTTTCCATTGCGGTTAACTTTTTTGGGTTTCTAAAATAATTTTTTTAAAAACTTTCCTGGCCGGAGATTCATAGACCAGCGAAAAGGTCCATCGTGACAACAGAGAAAAATTCCCTTCAGCTAAGCTGCGATGATGTTCATCGAGTAGTTTCATGCCATCTTCAGCGCGTTGAAGCAACCATTTTTTTATTTTCCAAGAAGAAGGATCATTAAGATCTTCTTTTGAAATGTCTAATTGCGTGCATTCTTCCCGTGAAATGTTTACATAACCCGCAGCCAGATCAGCTTCAATATCTTCAATATCATATTGGTACCTGCATGCTACCCCCAAAGGCTCCAGTAAATCATATTTGTTTGGGTCTTCTTTAAAGACCTTCAAAGTAGCTCTTATGGTCCCCCTTATATCCAGCAAATGAAAATGATGCATTAAATCTTTTTTAGGAAAAATGATCATTTTGCCCCTCCGCTTTGCGTCAAAAAGCAAAGAATTTAAAATATCTTCAGTTTCATCCCGGAAATCCTGGCCAAACTTTTCTGCCAATTCAAAACAATAGAGCATCAAATAGTCTACTTCATCTTTAGGATTGATGGGGTTTCTTGAGAACCTGATCTTATTATTTATATAATCACTTTCGTCAGAATACCCTTCAGGTAAGGGTGCATCGCCATCTACTATATCATCCAGAAAGCGCATTAAAACATAATAAGATTCGAGGAATTCACCTCTGGTAGGTGCAAAAGCAGCGTATTTAAAAAGGCGTAGATAACGTAGAAAAGCGCGGTATTTCCATCCCCTGGTTACGAGCATGTATTTAAATACCCTATTACGCATTTGCGCATATTTTTTTTCTTGTCCGTTTTTCAATGCTTTATCTTTAAGAAATTAAAAAACTGCTAATCAGATAGGGTTTCTTTCCCATAAAATTGCTTGAATCAGATATGTCGTAATTTCCTATTGCTGATAGTTCGCTTTTGGCCGCCATATGATTTTATTTACTTAAATGTAGCTGATTTAAAAAGAACATCAAAGGACTTGTTAAAGTTTGATGTCGGTGGTTTTTAGGCGTGCCCTAAAGCCATCTGGATATATCGAAGATTTTTTCCACGACCTCTAAACTTTAATTTTATTTATCTATTATTTTCCAGTAAACTCCTTTATCAGGACCTATGCATTATAAAGTGCCTTTTCCCTTTAATTTGGCGATATTCCTTTCTATACTTCTTTCAGTGATCCGTATTTTAAGGGCAAGCTCAGGAATAGTAATTTGTTTGTTTGACTGAATTAAAGCGAGAATGTTGTCGGTAGTTTCCCCCGACGTTAAATCCTATATTATTGGACGTTTTAAAATCAGGCTAAACATACCTTCTATCTTAAATTCCGGCAAGGCAAGCTTGTGCTTTTTTAATTTATCTTTAATTCTGCTTATACCTGAACCTACTTGTTACACCATATTAATACGTTCAAATAAGCCAAAAACAAGTGGGTTCCGGCTATGGCTTTTGGTTCCAAATTTTTTTGGGGTAATAGCACTTACAAGGCCTCCGGGATTAGTGATTTCTGTTATTGGAGTTAAAGGATGATAAGTTTAGATGTACCTATTCGG
>JAWOHC010000098.1:0-3132 GCA_046496275.1 Gillisia sp. | reverse complement strand
CTTTAATACGAAAGAAGTTTACCAACTACAAATCATTCGCCGGAAAAACAGTAGAAGAGGTATTTTCCCGGGAGCTTTTAAAGAAAGCCCAATTATTGGAAGTACATGTGTTGGAATCAGGCTATCTTAAAAATGAAAAAGGATCTTTTACTTTTGTCCCTTTTGAGTCCGGTTTACAGGTTGCTCCGTTGACAGCTTTTGTAGCATATGATTTTGATAATGATGGTAAAAAGGAAATCCTTGTTGCTGGAAATTACTTCGGAGTGAAACCCTATCATGGAAGATTTGATGCCTTTCCTGGAGCGCTTATCAAGAATGAAAAAGAAATTATATCCGGACATCTTTTGGGATTAAATCTTCAAAATAAATCCGTTCGGCATTTAAATATTATTGAATTCAACAATCAAAAGTATTTACTCGTTACTGTTAATAATGGCAAAGCTGAAGTTTACAATTTAAAAAATTATAAAAATTAATTAATAATGCATCGATTTAAATACACATTTCTGTTTGCTTCGTTACTATTATTTTCCTGTAATAAAGAGGTACAAAATTCAGAAATATCGGCAGAGGATTTGCACGCATCCGTAGATCAGGTTACCAATATTATGGTTCATGATATCTTTTCGCCCCCGGTAGCCAGCAGAATATACGCATATGCCAATATCGCTGCCTATGAGATTGTCGCCTTGTCCAATCCGGATTATACCTCGCTTGCGGGCCAGTTAAACGGGCTGGATTCAATTCCGAAACCAACGGCAACCTCCCATTTAAATTACAGGATGGCCTCACTTATGGCACATATTGAAATAGGCCAGCATCTTATTTTTTCTGAAGAAAAGATGATTCAATATAAGGACAGTTTATATTCAAACTGGAAGGAAACTAATTCGCAGGAATTCGAAACATCCAAAGCCTATGCAACAGTAGTGGTTGATCACATAAAATCCTGGATGGATAAGGATAATTACAAACAAACCAGGACCATGCCTAAATTCACGGTGCAAAGTGATAATCCGGGAAGATGGCAACCAACCCCACCATCGTATATGGACGGGATTGAGCCTCATTGGGATAAAATTCGACCATTTGTAATGGAGACTGCAAGCCAATTCCGGCCAATTCCACCTCCGGAATTTTCAATGGAGAAGGGCAGTAAATTTCACGATGAATTAATGGAGGTATATGCCATAAAAAATAAAATGATCGAGGATGGGGATGAAAGTGAAGAATTACAAATCGCGCAGTTCTGGGATTGTAATCCATATGTTTCTGTAACCCGGGGACATCTTATGTTTGCAACTAAAAAAATTACTCCTGGTGGCCATTGGATGGGGATTACCAAAATTGCCAATAAGAAAGCCGCCGCTGATTTTGAAGAATCGGTTTATGCCTATACAAAAACTTCTCTGGCAATTGCAGATGGGTTTATAAGCTGTTGGGATGAAAAATACAGAAGTAATCTTGTACGTCCCGAAACACTTATCACCAAATATATAGATGAAAGCTGGACACCCGTATTACAAACACCACCTTTTCCTGAATATTCCAGCGGGCACTCCGTTATTTCTGGTGCTGCTGCAAAAGCCCTTACAGACATTTTTGGCCACAATTTTAGTTTTAGCGATGATACTGAAGTTGTTTATGGTTTACCCATTAGGGATTTCGAGTCTTTTAACCACGCTGCAAATGAGGCTGCTATGAGTAGGATGTATGGCGGAATTCATTTTAGATCGGCTGTAGAGGTAGGAATGGACCAGGGTCAAAAAATAGGCGATTACCTCGTGAATACTCTTAAAATGAAAAATTCCAAAGATCCAATTGCAGCGAATTAAACTTATGAAGAAAATAATTTTGGTCTTTTCAGGTCTTGTGTTCATTGGGTTAGCCTGGTTTCTGTTCATTAAGAAATATGATCATCAGTTTAGATTTGAAACAAAATATGGACCTGGAACTGCATATCAGGAAATTCTTAATATTGATAATTTCAATGCAGACGATCCAAATTCTAATGTTGAAACCCTTGAAAAAGAGCCGTTCAAAAACATAGTTCAGCAGGTTGATTTCCAAAACGGAAATCATCTTATCCTCGATTGGAATTTTGATTTCGTAAACGATTCTGTAACCAGGGTAACGGTTAATACTTTAGATAAAAAAAATAGTTTTCAGAACCGATTAGAAATCTTAAATCCGTTTGATAGAAGTAAGAAAATAAAGCTGCTTAAATCAAATTTGAATGCCATTAATACCAAAATCAACACGCATCAAAACTATTACAAAATCACTTTGGAAGATACCGCTTCCAATCCGGCTTCTAATTGCGCCTGTATCACTTCCTCTACAACCATAGAAAAAAAAGCAATGGCGATGATGGGCACCATAGATAAACTGGAAGGTTTTGTTGAAAATAACGAACTAAAACTCGATGGGTTTCCAATGCTAAAAGTAACTTCCTGGGACTTAGAAACCAATGAGATCACCTTCGATTTTTGTTTTCCAATAAGCCCAAAAAAAGATCTTACCTCAGTTGGAACTATTCAATTAAAACGAATAGAATCAAAAGCATCTTTGAAAGCTGTTTTTAACGGTAATTACAGATTATCTCATTTAACCTGGCTGGATCTGCTTGAAAAAGCAAAAAGAGAAAACATCGCAGTGGAAAATCTTCCGCTGGAAATATATTATACCAACCCAAGGATGGGGGGAGAAGCGATAGCGTGGAAAGCAACCGTTTTTATGCCACTGATAAAATAACAGGACTCAATGAATTTTCTGCGGAACGGCGATGGTTAACTTAGTGGGCAGTATTTTGGCGCTAATGGATTCTTTTCTCCCTAAATATTCTCCATCTATTTGGAAGGCAACAGGACTGTACAGCTTATTATTGCCTCTTTTGTACTTATGGTTTCCATGAATTCCGGATCATAGTCCACTTCATTTCTAAGGGTTTTCAATATTTTAAAAATATCAAAATGCTTGAAGATTAAAATTTCGAAGTATCCATCATCAATTTTTCCTTTTGGATTTACTTTAGCGCCGGTTCCGTAGGAATTTGCATTTGCAATGGCTAAAAGAATTCCTTCTTTTTTGAAGGTTTGGTTGTTTGCTTCAATTTTAAATTGAAATGGATAT
>JAWOHC010000400.1:0-4650 GCA_046496275.1 Gillisia sp. | reverse complement strand
AAAAACAAACTCAATAAAATGGATATCGTTGGATTCTTTTCAAAAAAAGGAAACCTCGAAAAAGACGATCTTGGACTGATAGAAGTGAAGGATTTTATTTCATTCGCCGCGGTAAAAACCCTCAAGGTTGATGCGCTGCTGAAAAATATCAGCAATGAAAAGATGAAAGGGAAAAAGTTCAAAATAGAAGTGGCTAGAAAAGTGGTTAAAAGAGAAGAAGATCGCTAAAACAGGTTTTGAGCTTCCTGAGAATCAACTACCAACAGAATTTTATATCACTGAATTATTTAAAAACCGAAGGCTCTAAGCCCTTCGGTTTTTTTTGTTTGGGCCGTGGGCTAAGCTTAATCCCTAATTAAAGGTATGTTCCAAATTTACCAGAATTCTTATGCCGATTAAGCCGGAAGGGTTAAGGAATTAAATTATAAATGGAACCACCCCGGCCTATGCCCACCCCTCCTTGGGAAGGATGGGAGCTTTTTAATTTTCAAAATTTAAGTTTGTTTAAAATTTAAGAAAAAGAACAAAGGGCTCCTTCCCTTCGAAGGGAAGGTGGATTAATCGGAACCAGAATATTTTAATTTACCAGAATTCTTCTGCCGATTAAGCCGGAAGGGTTAAAAAAGTAAATTGTAAATTAAACTTTCCCAAAGAATGAAAAAATTTCCAACCTTTAAATACCTCACATAAAAAATTGCCTTGTATATAAGAAATTTACTATTTTAGGATTTTATTAACAAGAACAAGCGAGCATACCTAAATTCTTTCAGGAATTTTAAGTGTCAATAGAAGGATAGATAGTTTTCTAAGCTAATGAAAAATGGTTAAAAGATCAATTAACTATTTTTATAAAGGACTTTGAATCTGTTATTTTATTTTTTTATGATGTTTTTTGTTAATTCACAGCATTCGATAATATTTTTATTCATAAAGTCAATAAAAGGAGGTTTAATATGGAAAGAAGAAAATTTGTTCAATTAGCAGGTTTAGGAACAGGCGCTTTAATGATGCCATCCCTTTTCCTGGGAAATAATATTTCGGTAGAAGCTTTGCTCGACCCGGGAATGGATATCGCAGTCAAAAAGCGACTTGCAGATGTCGCCCTGAATACGGCAAGATCACTTGGTGCAACCTATGCCGATGCCAGAATTGGGAGATACCTCAATCAGTATATTTCTACAAGGGAAGATAAAGTTCAAAATGTTGTGAATACGGAATCCTTTGGAATTGGGATTCGTGTGATCACAAATGGAACCTGGGGTTTTGCATCTACCAATGATGTAACCGAAGATGGGATAAAAAAAGCAACAGATCAGGCCGTGGCTATCGCCAAAGCCAATTCCATAATTCAGAAGGATCCTGTAAAACTTGCTCCGGTGGAAGCATATGGGGAAATTTCCTGGAAAACTCCCATTAAAAAGGATTTTAAAGAAGTACCTGTTTCTGAAAAAGTAGAACTTTTGCTTCAAGCAAATGCTGCTGCTATGGACAACGGTGCCAATTTTGTGAATTCAAATCTTTTCATGATCAATGAGCAAAAATATTTTGCTTCTACCGATGGTTCTTATATAGATCAGGATATTCACCGTATCTGGCCAACATTTGGCGTTACCGCAATTGACAGGGCTGCCAATAAATTCAAATCCCGAGATGCCATGAGCGCACCTATGGGAATGGGCTACGAATACCTTGATGGTCTGGAGTCAGAAAAACTGGAGGGTCCTGCCGGACTTAAATTATACCGCAACAGCTATGATATTGTGGAAGATGCTACGCTTGCCGCAAAACAGGCCAGGGAAATGCTTACAGCAAAATCTGTAGATCCCGGAAAATATGATCTTGTCCTGGAACCAAATCATTTAGGACTTACCATTCACGAATCTGTTGGTCACCCGCTTGAATTGGATCGTGTGCTTGGATATGAAGCAAATTATGCCGGTACCAGTTTCGCCACTTTAGACAAGTGGAAAGCAGGAGACTTTCAATACGGAAGCGATATTGTAAATCTTTTTGCCGACAAAACCCAGCCCGGATCCTTAGGTGCTGTGGGGTATGATGATGAAGGAGTGAAAACAAAGCAATGGGACCTTGTGCGAAACGGGGTATTGAAAAATTACCAGGCCACCCGTGACCAGGTTCATATGATCGATCAAAATGAATCTCACGGCTGTTGTTATGCGCAAAGCTGGAATGATGTACAGTTCCAGAGAATGCCGAATGTTTCCCTGGAACCCGGAAAAGATAAATATTCCATCCACGACATGATCAAGGATGTTGAAAAAGGGATCTATATCGCAGGTAGAGGTTCTTTTTCTATAGATCAGCAACGCTACAATTTCCAGTTTGGAGGTACTGTTTTTTATGAGATCAAAGATGGGAAAATCGTGGGAATGCTGGATGATGTAGCGTATCAGTCCAATACCCAGGAGTTTTGGAATTCCTGTACTAAAATATGTGATGAGAGTGATTACCGTATGTTTGGATCCTTTTTCGATGGAAAAGGCCAGCCTTCCCAGGTAAGCGCAGTTTCACACGGGAGTTCCACTACAAGATTTAACAATGTAAACGTGATCAATACAGGTCGTACTGTTTAACAAGCCTTTTTACTAAAATAAGAGATACTACAATGGCAATATATACAAAAGAAGAAGCACGGCGGATCATGGAAAAAGCATTGAGCTTTTCCAAGGCCGACACCTGTGAGATCAGTCTGGGAGGAAGCGATAGCGGAAACATTCGCTACGCCCGAAATACGGTTTCAACCGCAGGTTTTAGGTCCAATCAGAATTTAGCTGTTACATCCAGTTTTGGAAAGCAGTCCGGATCTGCTACCATAGATGAATTTGACGATGCCTCCCTGGAAAAAGTTGTAAAAAGGGCAGAGGAGCTTGCTAAACTTTCTCCTGAAAATCCAGAATTTATGGCACCACTGGGGCCACAAACCTATGATGAATCAAAAAGTTTTATAGAATCAACAGCCAATATAATTCCCGAATTTCGGGCGAAAGTGGCTGCAAGCAGTATTAATCCTGCATCAGAAAAGGATGTTACCGCAGCAGGATTTTTGAACGATTCTTCAGGATTCCGCGCCTTGTTGAACTCCAATGGACTTTTTGCTTACAATAAATCTACCGATGTTGATTTTACCGTGACCATGAGAACCAATGATGGAACAGGATCGGGATGGGTTTCCAGGGATTTTAATGATGTCAGTAAATTTGATGCAGATGAGGCTGCTAAAGTCGCTATAGATAAGGCGGTTATGTCCAGGGAAGCCAGGGCAATAGAACCTGGGAAATACACAGTTATCCTGGAACCTGCAGCTTCTGTAGACCTTTTACGAAATATGTCCCGGGCTTTCAATGCGCGTACCGCAGATGAAGGTCGGAGTTTCATGTCTAAAGATGGCGGTAACAAACTGGGGCAAAAGATCGTTGATGAACGGGTGAATATATGGAGTGATCCATTAAATTCCGAAGTGCCCACTTCTACCTGGAATGGGGAAGGAATGCCGCTCAAAAAAACCAGCTGGATAGAGAATGGTGTGGTGAAAAATCTTGCCTACGATCGTTATTGGGCTAAAGAAAAAGGAACAGATCCGGTTCCTTTCCCTTCAAACTTTATCATGGCAGGTGGAGACGCATCTCTTGCAGATCTTATAAAAAGTACAAAAAGAGGAATTCTGGTAACCCGTTTGTGGTACATACGCAGCGTAGACCCTCAAACCTTGCTTTATACCGGACTTACCCGCGACGGTACATTTTATATCGAGAACGGTGAGATCCGTTATCCGGTCAAGAATTTCAGGTTCAATGAAAGCCCTATCATTATGCTAAATAACCTTGAAGAACTTGGTCAGCAGGTGCGAATCAATGGTAATTTAATACCGTATATGAAGGTGAGGGATTTCACTTTCACCAGTTTATCTGATGCGGTTTAATAGTATATGAATATCTTAAACTGGTTGTGAAGTTCATTTTCACAGCCAGTTTTTATTTAAGTACCGGTAAGAATAACCACAAAGAACACTAAGAAAACTATTGCAAAAGAATAAACAGAAAGATTAATAAACGGCACTTTGTGACCTTTGTGCAAAACTTTGTGCCTTTGTGGTAAAAATCAACCGTTCATTAATCACCTTTAGGTTGTTTTTAAAATAAAATTCTTCCATTTCCGAAGAGTAAAAATATTATATTTCACAATGAACAAATTCTTCTTCACAAGACTGCAATACGAATCTGGCAACTGGGATGTGGATCAGCGGATGCCTTCAAATTTGCTGAATTCTCTTGTGGAATATACCACCCTGGAGGTAGACAAGAAGGAGAATATAATTCCATTGAGCAGTGACGAAATCTTTAAATGCCCGTTTTGTTATATTTCCGGACATAAGCTGGTGCAATTCACCAAAAAGGAAAAAGAGAATTTCGAAAAATACATTCGTAATGGAGGCTTCGTTTTTGCCGATGACTGCAATCACGATATAGATGGTTTATTCGCCAAATCCTTTGAACGCCAAATGGAAGAGATTTTTGGGGTTGGGGAATTAAAAAAGATCCCCAATGATCATGAGCTTTACAATGTGTTCTTTAAATTTGAGGACGGCCCGCCAACTACTTCCCAGGAGCTGAACGGTTGGGGAGATGATCT
>JAWOHC010000360.1:0-10097 GCA_046496275.1 Gillisia sp. | reverse complement strand
TTGTCTTTCAGCAGTTTTCTTAAAAAGTTGACTTTGGTATGGAAATTCGGGATAAGGTATCCCCGTTGTTCGATATTTTCAAGCGGGGTTCCACTTATCGCCACCGATATTTTTTCCGGAGCTTTAAAATTTAAATCGATTAATTCCTCCACAGCTTCCGTCATCGTTGCTGAAAACATGATGCTTTGCCTGTTATCCGGTAAAAGTTCCAGGATATTTATGATCTGAAATCTAAAGCCAAGGTCCAGCATCACGTCTACTTCATCTATAACCAGTTTTTGGATGGATTTTAGCTGAAGTGCTCGCCGTAAAACCAAATCATACAATCTTCCCGGAGTTGCAACCACGATATCCGTGCCCTGCAACAAATCCTGATGTTGGGTATTTATGTTTACGCCACCGTAGATGGCTACAACCCTGGTGTTGATGTATTTTGTTAATTTTTCAATTTCCTCAGCCACCTGAACTGCTAATTCCCTGGTAGGAACCATAACAAGCACCCGTGGATTTTTTTGTTCAGAATATTTCAGCATCCTTAAAATGGGAAGCATATAGGCAAAAGTTTTTCCTGTCCCGGTTTGCGCGATCCCTACCACATCCTTTCCGGACATAATAGATGAAAATGCCTGTTCCTGAATAGGAGTTGGCGTTTGGAATTTTAAATCTTCCAAAGCGTTTAAAAGCGGGGTATTTAAATTTAGATCCTGAAAAGTCACGAATGAATGTTTTTTATGATCTGCAAAGATACCTTTTGAATCTCAGGATTTTAAGAAAAATCGGGAGGAATAAACCCGGGGAGTGAAAATTGGCATTTTTACAACTATGGAAGGTTGAAATCAAATGGTATTAAGGTTTAAACTATTCATAAAAAAATAGAATTTCAGCAGTTCAGCTAATTTTTTAGGTATTTTTGAAGCCAATTTAAAATTTTATGAAATGAGCATAACGGAAACGCGATGCAAACACCAATTAAGATATGCGAATTGCATATGACCTTTAAAAGACAATATAAAAAACATATGAAAAATATCCTTGCATTTGCCGGTTCCAACAGCAGTACTTCTATCAACCATCAATTTTTGACTCATGTTGTAAATAGAGTTCAAGGCCATGAGATAAAGCTTATAAAACTTACTGATTATGAAGTTCCATTATTTAGCGTGGATCATGAAAAGGAAAAGGGTTTCCCGGTTAATGTGCAGGTATTAAATAATCTTATTTCTGAAAATGATGCCTTGATCATATCGGTAAATGAGCACAACGGAATGGTTTCCGCATTTTTTAAAAATTACATCGATTGGCTTTCGCGGATAGACCGGAATTTCCTTGCTGATAAAAAGATCTTGCTCATGAGTACTTCTCCCGGAGCCAGAGGGGCCGCTTCCGCATTGGAATTTTCCAAGGGGATTTTGTCCAGGTTTGGAGGAAATGTAATAGAAAGTTTCAGTTTTCCATCTTTTCATGAGAATTTTGGGGAAGATCGTGTTCAAAATGAAGTCCTTGAAATGGGAATTGATGATGTGCTTACAACATTTTCACATGAAATTGAAAGCTAAGTGCGTACAACCAGGGAATTTATTCTAAAAAAACCGCAGGAATTCAAAGAGAAATTGCTGGAATGGAGCAGGCAGTTTGAGGAGATCGCCTGGTTGGATAGCAACGAATATGACCAATCCCAAAGTGATTTCGATGCTGTTTTAGCTGTGCAGGCCTTTACTGTTTTAAAAACAGATTTTCATAATGGTTTTAGTAAACTACATGAATATCAGGAAGTTACAAAAGATTGGATCTTCGGGTATCTGTCCTATGACCTGAAAAATGACGTGGAGCAACTTTCTTCCCGCAATTACGACAATCTTCATTTTCCTGATTTGTATTTTTTTCAGCCAGCAAGGATAATTCAGCTTAAAGGGGAAACAGCTGTTTTTCGGTATCTAAAAATGGTGGATGATGAAATGGAAGCTGATTTTGAGGAAATTATTAGATATGAGATTGGAGAAGTTAGACCTGAGACAAAAGATGTTAGACCTGAGACAAAAGAGGAAAGAGAAAATAGAAAAGAGATAATAGAAAATAGACAAAAAAAAGAAGCTATAACTGCCAGAATTTCCAGGGATCAGTATTTAAAGAAGGTAAATGAAATGCTTTCCCACATTCATCGTGGAGATATTTATGAAGCCAATTTCTGTCAGGAATTTTTTGCTGAAAACAGGACGATCGAGCCTTTTGAAATTTTCAAAAATTTGAATGAGATCTCTATTCCGCCATTTGCTGTATTTTTAAAATTCGAAAGCAATTATTTGATGTGTGCTTCTCCTGAACGCTATTTGAAAAAATTCGGCAATAAAATTCTTTCGCAGCCAATTAAAGGAACTGCCAAAAGAGCTGAAAATCCAGAGGACGATTTAAAGATCGCCTTAGAGCTTTCAAGGGATCCAAAGGAACGATCGGAAAATGTCATGATCGTGGATTTAGTTAGGAATGATCTTTCCAAAGTCGCAAAAAAAGGTAGTGTAAAGGTGGAAGAATTGTGCAGGGTGTATTCCTTTAAACAGGTGCATCAAATGATCTCGACGGTTTCGGCAGAATTGGAAACCGGGATTCCGCCGGTGGAAGTCCTGCGTGCAACTTTTCCAATGGGGAGTATGACCGGAGCTCCAAAAATATCGGCAATGAAGATCATCGAGGCACTGGAAGAAACCAAACGTGGCTTGTATAGTGGGGCAGTGGGTTATTTTACTCCTGAAGGTGATTTCGATTTTAATGTGGTAATTCGGAGTATCCTTTATAATAGCGAAAGAAAATATGTTTCTTTCTCTGTTGGCGGTGCCATAACTTCAAAATCGGTTCCTGAAAAGGAATATGAAGAGTGCCTTTTAAAATCAGAAGCGATGCGGCAGGCATTAATTCAAAATTAAGAATTCAGAATTTAGAATTTAGGTTTTATCCCTGTCTTTTGTATCTTTGATAGACTATGGAAAAAGCCTTCAAAAACCTTATAAAATCAGAATTCCCCTATTTGCCAAACGCTAAATTATTGATCGCTGTTAGCGGTGGATTGGATAGCGTTGTGCTGGTGCATTTATGCAAAAGTGCTAAAATGGAGTTTGCTATGGCCCATTGTAATTTTAATTTGCGTGGAGCGGAAAGCGATGCCGACGAAGCTTTTGTCCTGGATCTTGGAGATACGCTTGATGTGGAGGTTTTTACAGAAAATTTTGATACGGAAGCCTACGCCGAAGATGCAAAGCTTTCCATTCAAATGGCAGCACGTGATTTGCGTTATAACTGGTTTAATGAATTGAGCGCTGCCCTGAATTTTGATTATATACTTACCGCCCATCATGCAAACGATAATCTGGAAACTTTTCTAATCAATCTTATTCGTGGAACCGGATTGGATGGTTTAACAGGGATTAGAACCGAAAATGAAAAGATTATCAGGCCTTTGATGAAATTTTCAAGAAAGGAAATTGAAACCTTTGCCCGGGAGGCAAATATCCCCTGGCGTGAGGACAGCAGCAATGCTTCTCCAAAATACCTTCGGAATAAGATCAGGCTGGAAGTTATTCCTATTATGGAAGAGATTAATCCACAATTGCTGGAAGGATTTGCTAAAACTCAGTCACATTTGAATGAAAGTTTAACTTTGGTTGAAGATTATATAGGGTTGCTATATTCTGAAATTGTTTCTAAAGATCCTTATGGATATAGGCTGGCGATTGAAGTTTTGGAGAAACTACCAAATACAAAAGCTGTTTTGTATCAATTGCTTAGATCCTTTGGTTTTACAGAATGGGATGATATCTATGATCTTCTAAAAGCGCAACCTGGAAAAATGGTGTTTTCAGCAACACACCGATTGGTAAAAGACCGGGAATTTTTGTTGCTAACAGAGCTTCCTTCAGAAAAAAATAATAAAGTTTATAAAATTGAGGAAGGGGAAGAGATCGTGATGCTTCCAATTGGCACTTTTGCTTTTGAGGAAGTTGATGAGATTCAGGGAACGGGACCATATTGTATTTATGTAGCAAAGGACAGGCTTAAATATCCACTAATCTTAAGGAAATGGAAGGAGGGAGATCTATTCCACCCATTTGGGATGAAAGGAAAGAAAAAAATTAGCGACTTCTTTAAGGACAAAAAATTATCTTTGCCCGAGAAGGAAAATTCCTGGTTGCTTTGCTCTGAAGATATGATCGTTTGGGTTGTTAATCATAGAGCAGATGCACGTTTTGCCATTAAAGAACCTTCCGATAAAATAATAAAAATTACCTACTCCGCATGAAATACATAATGACGCTGTTCTTTCTGATAATCTCCTTATTCTCTGTACAAGCTCAGGTTTTTAGTTCCCCCACTTCTCAAATCGTAAATCCCATCACCTGGGATGCAAACCTGGAACAGGTAAACGATAGTATCTACAAGCTTATATTTACTGCCAAGCTGGAAAAAGGCTGGCATTTATACTCTCAGGAAGTTGATCAGGATGGTCCAATTCCTACCACCTTTACCTTTAATTCTTTACCAAATACCTACGAACTTATTGGAAATACAATGGAACCCGAGGTTCCGGCTGTTTACGATGAGGTATTTGAAATGGATATTAAGTTTTTTGATGACGAAGCCGTTTTTATTCAGGAAATAAAGGTTTTCGATAAAGATGCCATGATTGAAGTGGAAGTGGAATTTATGGTATGTGACGATGAACAGTGCCTTCCGCCAGACGTAGCACCATTTCAGTTTTCCTTAAAAGAGAAAAAAGCGATCAAGGGATACGCAGATGCCGATGTGACTGAGCTTGATATAGAAAAAACCAAAGCCCTAGACATTGAAATGAAGGGTCAGGAAAACTTTCAATTGGAAGAAGAGGAAGGGCATACCTACTGGAATATTTTCTTTTTAGGATTTATAGGAGGATTGATTGCGCTACTAACCCCTTGCGTTTTTCCAATGATCCCCCTTACTGTTTCCTTTTTTACCAAAGGAGCAAGAACGCGTAAAAAAGGACTTGTGAATGCGATTTTGTATGGGGTTTTCATATTCCTAATCTATCTTTTACTAAGTCTTCCTTTCCATTTATTGGATAGTGTAGCACCAGAAATTCTCAATAATATATCCACTAATGTCACACTGAATGTCGTGTTTTTTGTCATTTTCATATTTTTTGCCTTCTCATTTTTTGGATATTACGAGATCACATTGCCTACTTCCTGGAGCAGCAGAATGGATGATAAAGCTTCCAGTATTGGTGGAGTAGTGGGGATCTTTTTTATGGCGCTTACCTTGGCGCTGGTTTCCTTTTCGTGTACGGGACCAATCCTGGGATCATTATTGGGTGGTTCTTTAAGCAGTGATGGCGGAGCCATCCAGCTGTCATTTGGGATGGGTGGTTTTGGACTTGCACTCGCATTGCCATTTGCTTTATTTGCACTTTTTCCTAACTGGTTGAGTTCTCTTCCAAAAAGTGGAGGTTGGTTAAATACGGTTAAAGTTGTGCTTGGTTTTATAGAACTTGGCCTGGCATTCAAATTTTTATCGAATGCAGATTTGGTGCAGCACTGGGGTCTCTTAAAACGGGAGATCTTTATAGGAATCTGGATTCTTGTTGCAGTAGGATTGGCGCTGTATTTATTTGGAATAATCCGATTCCCGCACGATGGACCTAAGAAGAAAATTTCAAAAACACGGTTCGCTTTGGGAAGCCTTAGCTTTTTATTCGTACTTTATTTAATTCCGGGGTTAACCAATACCCCATCTGCCAATTTAAAATTGTTGAGTGGCTTTCCGCCTCCTTTGTTTTACAGTGTTTATGAAAAAGAAACGGAAGGACCACTGGGACTAAAAGCTTACAAATCCTGGGAGGAAGGTTTGGCCGCTTCCAAAGCCGAAAATAAACCTATTTTACTTGATTTTACAGGCTGGGCATGTGTGAATTGCCGAAAAATGGAAGAACAGGTTTGGAGCAATCCTGAAGTGTACGATATGATCAATAATGAATTCATCCTAATTTCACTTTATGTGGATGATAAAATGGAATTATCGGAACAGGATAAATTCAATTATGTACGCGAGAATGGCGGAATTAAGAAGATACGAACGGTAGGTGATAAATGGGCGACCTTTCAAACGGTGAATTTCAGGAATAATTCACAGCCATTTTATGTCCTTTTAGATCCCGACGTGAAAATCCTAAATCAGCCGGTTGGGTATACACCTAACGAAAAAGAGTATTTTAATTGGCTTAAGGATGGTCTTTCAAAATTTAAACCGCCATCTATAAAATAATTTCCTTTAAGGTTTAGCGGTTAATTTCTATCTTTAAGTCTTTAAATGAAATTTATAAGGGCATTTTTCCCTTTTTTTGATTATTTATTAAATTCCTTTGAAAAATAATCCTTTTAACCTCATAAAATATAAGTTAAATGACATTAAAACAAACCCCACTCATGTTTCTGATAAGTTTATTCTTATCAGTTCCACTTTTTTCACAAACTACCCAAAAATTTGAAGTTTCAGAAAACTACGATAAGCAAGAAGTGTATATCACTATGCGTGACGGGGTAAAACTGCACACCACCATATATTCTCCAAAGGATACAACAAAAAAGCATCCTATTATCATGCAGC
The DNA here is from genome assembly GCA_046496275.1 of Gillisia sp. Classification (GTDB taxonomy): domain Bacteria; phylum Bacteroidota; class Bacteroidia; order Flavobacteriales; family Flavobacteriaceae; genus Gillisia. Next base: position 3,467 of record JAWOHC010000360.1, on the reverse strand, counting down.
GTACGCCCTATAGTTCCAGGCCGTATGGAGCAGATCAATTTAGATCGTTAATAGGTCCCAATAAATATTTGATGGAGGAAGGAAATATTATCGTTTATCAGGATGTTCGTGGCCGTTGGATGAGTGAAGGTACTTATGACAATATGCGGGCGTATATTCCAAATAAAAAGAGAAAGCAGTCGGATGAAACAAGTGATACCTATGATACGATTGAATGGCTTCTCAAAAATGCGAAAAACAACAATGGCCGTGTAGCAACCTGGGGAATATCTTACCCGGGACATTATGCGGTTATGTCCTTAATTGATGCTCACCCTGCATTAAAGGCCGTTTCTCCTCAGGCAGGAATAGGCGATTTCTTTTTTGAAGATTTCATCCACAACGGAGCTTATATGCTAAGTTACTGGAGAGCAACTGCATTGTTTGGTTATGAAAAAGAGGGTCCAACTACAGAAGCCTGGTATGAGATTCCCGAATTGGGAACTCAGGATCAATATCAATTCTTTTTGGACATAGGGCCTTTAAGCAATCTTGATAAATATTATGGAGAGGACAATGTTTTTTGGCAACAACTTAAAGAGAATCCAAACTATGATGAATTCTGGAAGTCCAGAGGAGTAATCCAGCATTTAAATGATATTAAACCAGCGGTAATGACTGTAGGTGGCTTGTTTGATGCGGAAGATCTTTATGGTCCTTTTAATACCTATAAGACTATTGAAAAGACCAGTGATAATTACAATATTATGGTTTTTGGTCCCTGGAGTCACGGTGATTGGGCAAGACAAACCAAAAGACAAGCCGTAGGGAATGTATATTTTGGGGATGATATTTCTGAAGCTTATCAAAAGAATGTGGAAACCAAATTCTTTAATCATTTCTTAAAAGGAAGCGGTGCAAAAGATCTGGCGTTGCCTGAAGCTTATGTATTTGATACTGGAAACAAAGAATGGAATTCTTATGAATCCTGGCCTCCTAAAAATGCCGTAAATAAAACCTTTTATCTTGGAGCTGATCAGGAATTATCTAATCAGGCCAGCACTGCGGAAATTTCCTTTATCAGCGACCATAAAAAACCTGTACCTTATTCTGAAGATATAAAAATGGTGTTTACACCAAGGAAATACATGACAGATGATCAACGTTTTGCAGCGAGAAGACCGGATGTTTTGGTGTTTGAAACCCCTGTATTGGAGAAAGATATGACGATGGCCGGTGTAATTGAAGCTCATTTAAAGGTTGCAACCACTGGAACTGCTGCAGATTGGGTAGTGAAAGTAATCGATGTTTATCCGCCGGATGCTGAAGATTATGAGGAAGTTCAGGATCATTTAAGAATGAGCAATTACCATATGATGGTAAGAAGTGAGGTAATTCGAGGGCGTTTTAGAAATAGTTTTGAAAACCCTGAACCTTTTGAACCAAACAAGAAAACAGATGTATCCTTTAATTTGCAGGATATAAATCATACCTTTAAAAAAGGGCACAAACTTCAAATTCAGGTGCAAAGTACCTGGTTTCCGTTGATAGATTTAAATCCGCAAACCTATGTTCCTAATATTTTTAAGGCTGAAGAGAAAGATTTCACCAAACAAACCCATACCATCTACGGAGATTCATTTATAAATTTCTCAGTTTTGGAAAATTAAGAAAAATTGATGCCCCGGGCTTAAGCTCACGAGCTATTCCGAAGAATGAATAGTATGCGTATCCGTTTAGAAACCTGAAAACAGTTTTGTCCCCCTGAGCGCAGTCGAAGGGTTAAACAAAAACGTCTCGACTGCGCTCGACGTGACACTTTTAGTTCAATTTCGCCTTTTGTGTCTCTTAACGGATACACAAAAAAGATAGCATTAAATTTAAATAAAATTCTCTTTCCGCATTATTTTTCAGGCAAGAGAATTTCACGAATAATAAGTATCTGTGTATGAAAAAACATCTAAAAACATCCGTATTACTCTTAAGTATACTTGTAATGGTCTCTTGCAAGGACGATGCAGACGACTCGAAATATTCTGAACTTGAAATTTCAGAAGCATCAGCAGCCCTGAACGCTTATTTTGAAGCGGAGTTTGAAAAAGATGTAGCAGAATCTCCTATGATGCAAACCCAGCTTGGCAGAAAAACCGATTATGGGAAATGGGATGATTTTTCAAATAAAAAAATGGTTCAGGATCTTGAAAAGGCTAAGGAACGACAAAAATATCTTCAGGATAACGTAGAGGAAATTGTTTTAAATGATGAAACCAGGCTTAGTTATCAGTTATTTATGCAAGAAGTGGAAAACGAAATCGCCGATTTTGAATTCAGGTTCCATAATTATCCCGTAAATCAAATGTTTGGTTATCATTCCCAGGTTCCAGCATTCCTAATCAATATGCATCGCATAGATTCTATTGCCGATGCGAAGGCATACATTTCCAGGCTGAATGGAATACCACAGGCTTTTGATGATGCAATAGAAGGAATAAAACTTAGAGAACAAAATGGTATACTGCTGCCTAAATTTGTTTTTGAAAAAGTTTTGGACGATTCTCATAATGTGATAAAAGGAAGACCTTTTACCAGTTCTAAGGAGGCAAGTGTTCTATTGGATGATTTCAAAACCAAGATATCAAAACTGAAGTTATCTGAAAAGCAGAACATGGATTTAATTGCAGCGGCGGAACAAGCCCTTGTAAATTCAGTAAAACCTGCTTATGAAAAGTTGATTGCTACAATGGAAGATCAACAACAAAGAGCGACATCAGATGATGGTGCCTGGAAATTTCCAAAAGGAGAAGCATTTTATAAAAACAGGTTAAAACGAATTACCACGACAGATCTAACTGCAAACGAGATCCACGAAATTGGCCTTCTCGAGGTTGCACGAATTCATGGGGAAATGGAAGAAATCATGAAAAAAGTAAGATTTGAAGGCTCTCTTCAGGATTTCTTTGAATTTATGCGAACCGATCAACAGTTCTATTATGAAAATACTCCTGAAGGAAAAGAAAAATATCTTAAAGAAGCTACTGCACTTATCAATACCATGAAAGGCCGTCTTGATGAATTGTTTTTAACAAAACCAAAAGCCGATATCATAGTAAAAGCGGTGGAACCTTTTAGGGAAAAAAGTGCCGGAAAAGCTTTTTATCAGCAGCCAGCTATAGACGGTTCCAGACCCGGAACCTATTATGCCAACTTATATGACATGAATGCGATGCCAACCTATCAAATGGAGGCATTGGCATATCACGAAGGCATTCCGGGGCATCATATGCAAATTGCCATCGCTCAGGAATTGGATGATGTACCCATGTTTAGGAAATTTGGTCGTTATACTGCTTATTCAGAAGGATGGGGATTGTACAGTGAATTGGTTCCAAAAGAAATAGGTTTCTATAAAGATCCGTATTCAGATTTTGGACGGCTGGCTATGGAATTATGGCGTTCTTGCAGGCTGGTCGTAGATACTGGGATACATT
>JAWOHC010000327.1:0-18165 GCA_046496275.1 Gillisia sp. | reverse complement strand
TTCCGGAACAGTTAAAGGAAACCAGGTGTATGAAGCCGATTTCCAGAGAAATAACCTGATGAGTGGGGTTTATATTGTTAAGCTAACCACAGATCGTGGCCACTCTTATAATAAACTAATAATTATTGAGTAATTAATTAGCCAACCAATCTAAAATCAAAAGCTTCGGGGAACCCCGGAGCTTTTGGTATTTAAAAGGTTTGAATTTACTTAAAAATTAATTTTTTCCCATTTTATTGCCATTTTCACTTTATAATTGTGTTTTTATTGGCATTTATCGTTAAACAGGAATTAAATAAAAATTAATCCGTTGTATGTTCTTATATATTTACAGCGTATTAATCCAACATCAATATTATTTGTATGACAACTTACTATCAACCAGCCGAAATTAAAATGTCTATTAAAAAACTTGTTGACGTGTATTTAGCCGACTGCAAGAAATGTGAGGAACTACCTCCGGATTTCACAGAGCTTATAAAACATAATTTCCTGGCGAAATTTGTGTACTATAATAAATCAAACCAAACAATCGAAATTGGAATTGAAGATAATGCTGGAGATGGCGATTTTTATCCGCAGATCCTGGTATACAAGCACAAATTGAAATCCAGAAATAAATGGTTGGATAGATCTTTTAAAAATGGATCAAATGACCTGGCTTTTTACGGAAAGCTGTTAAACAGAAGTAAAATGAATCAGGAAGCCCAGGTAATTCTGATTTAGTAAAAATTTTATCTACCCCCAAAATGGATCTTAAACTACGGTTTAAGTTCCATTTTAAATTAGAAATAAAATAAATCAGGAAGGCTAAGTAATTCTGATTTAGTAAAATTTTATCTGCCCTACCCAAAAGTGGATCTTAAACTTCGGTTTAAGTTCCATTTTACATTTTATATCATTATGGTCCGGTAAACATTTTTGTTAAAGCTGAAATCATTGCTCCAGTGGGCATTCCCAGGAGATTTATAAAAACAGACCTTGCTTTTATAAATTTTTTAAACTATACTGATAATTAAAGTGTTATGAAAAAAAATTGGATTGTAACTAAATGTTTATCAGTTAATGATAACAAGTCTTTTTTCTTGATTCTTGCAGTTACGCCAAAGGCGAAACGATCTTGATTCTTTACCGGAAGATGCTGTTTTCAAATAAGTTACCATCCAATTATTTGGAAATTATGTCTTTGATTATAATTTCAGCATGGATCCTGGAATTTTCGATAAACCATTTGTGGGTTTCCATACCTCCACAAATAACCCCAGCGAGATAAATTCCGGGAATATTAGTTTCCATGGACTCTTTATTATATTCGGGAATATGTTTTTCATCTTTGGAAATATTGATTCCAATATTTTTCAGAAAATCAAAATTTGGCCTGTAGCCTGTAAGCAATAAAACAAAATCATTTTCAAGGGTTTTTTCGCCTTCCGGGGTTTTGATGATGACCTCGGTTTCTTTTATTTCAGCTATTTCAGCTTCAAAATAAGCTTTTATGCTACCTTCTTCAATCCGGTTGATGATATCCGGCCGAACCCAGTATTTTACACGCTGCCCAATTTCCGGAGTTCTTACGATCATAGTAACATCTCCACCTTTTCTGTAAATTTCCAGGGCTGCGTCTACTGCAGAATTGCTTGCTCCAACTACGATGGTCTTTTGTTTCGCGTAGTAATGAGGGTCATTATAATAGTGGTTTACTTTTGGCAAATCTTCCCCCGGGATACCAAGATAATTTGGAATATCATAAAAACCGGTGGCGATTATCAAATTTTTTGAGGTATAGTTTCCTTTCGATGTTTTTATTTTATGGTCTGTTTCAGCTTCGCTATCTACTGAAATTACTTTTTCAAATAAATTAATATTCAGTTCATTGGAAACCGCAATCCTTCTATAATATTCCAGTGCTTCAGCCTTTCGTGGTTTTGGATTATTGCTTATGAAGGGAATGTTGTCCAACTCCAGCTTATCTGAAGTAGAGAAAAAGGTCATATTAGCGGGGTAGTGGTACAGAGAATTCACCAAACAGCCTTTTTCCAGAATAAGGTAAGAGAGATTGTGTTTTTTGGCTTCGAGCCCACAGGCAATTCCTATGGGACCACCACCAATAATTATTAAATCGTAGGTTTTATCAGGAGTTTGCAATATTTTTTAGTCCTTTAATTGTTTCTATTTGGTCTTCTGCTTTGAAAACGTAACTCCCGGCAACCAATACATCTGCACCTGCTTCTACAAGTCTTTTTGCATTTTTATCGGTTACGCCTCCATCAATTTCAATAAGGGTGTTAGCATTATTGTCGATGATGATTTCTTTTAAACGCTGAACCTTGGTGTAGGTGTGTTCAATAAAACTTTGTCCGCCAAAACCCGGGTTTACGCTCATCACACAAACTAAGTCGATATCTTTTATAACATCTTTCAGTAAATCTACATTTGTATGTGGATTTATAGCAACCCCGGCTTTCATTCCTTCAGCTTTTATAGCCTGAAGGGTTCGGTGTAAATGAGGGCAGGCCTCATAATGCACGGTGAGAATATCAGCTCCTAAATCGGCAAATTCTTTAATGTACCTGTCCGGATCAATAATCATTAAGTGAACATCGATGGTTTTTTTGGCATGTTTGGCAATTGCTTTTAGAACCGGCATTCCGAAGGAAATATTAGGGACGAAAACGCCATCCATAATATCGATATGAAACCAGTCGGCCTCACTTTTATTGATCATTTCAAGGTCGCGTTGAAGATTGGCAAAATCGGCAGCCAGAACCGATGGGGCAATAAGTTTTGTGCTCATAACTTAAGAATAAATATTTTAGGCACAAAAATAAGAAGAAAAAAAGGTTATACGTTTTTAAGTAACGATAAAAGCCTTCAACATATTTTTTACAGCTTTTTGAGTAGATTCCTCCAGCACTTCCATTTGCTTCATATAGCATTCCATTTTCTTGGGATCATAATGTTCATTAGAAGCAATAAAATCCGCCTTATATCCATCATAGGCATCTCTATGAATTTCCTTTCCAAATATTTGAAGTACATTATGATGTCTGGGATCCTGTTTAATAGATTCAAACAAGTCTTTAATAGCGCTTTCTTCTCCTTCTATTACTTGAAAAAAGTTTCCTTCTGAAAAAAGAAGGATGCCCGTGAGGTCTTGACTGTTGTTCCAAACAACACTTTTTGCTAAAATGGTTTTAATTTCCGATTTTTCTAAATCTTTTGAAGCTGAACTAACATAAACAATAGCATATCTCATATCGGGTGGTTTCTAATTGATTGGTTTATTTAAAAATGACTTTGAAAATTATTCTATTTTATATTAGAATGTACCAATGATATATTAAAGTTTTCAAAAAATGAAGTTGTAATTTCAAAGCACAAAAAAACCCCGGTCATCACTCCGGGGTTCATTCATCAATCAAAAAACGAACAGTTAAATCACGAACTAAATCGCGATCATACTGTTGTCATCTTATATATTATCCTAAGTAAGTTTTTAAGATCTTACTTCTGGAAGTATGTTTTAATCGTCGTATCGCTTTTTCCTTGATCTGGCGAACGCGTTCTCTTGTAAGGTCAAAAGTCTCACCAATTTCTTCTAAGGTCATTGGATGCTGATCTCCTAAACCAAAGTAAAGGCGAATAACATCTGCTTCACGTGGAGTAAGGGTTTCCAAAGCTCGTTCGATCTCTGTTCTTAAAGATTCGTGCAGCAATTCCCTGTCTGGATTTGGAGACTCACCTGAACGTAAAACGTCGTATAGATTTGAATCTTCCCCTTCAACCAAAGGCGCATCCATAGATACGTGACGGCCAGAGTTCTTCATGGACTCCTTTACATCATTGATGGTCATATCTAATTCTTTGGCGATCTCTTCTGCACTTGGCGGACGTTCATGAGATTGCTCAAGAAAAGCGAATGTTTTATTGATTTTGTTGATAGAACCAATTTTGTTCAATGGCAAACGCACAATTCGGGATTGCTCGGCAAGTGCCTGCAAAATAGATTGACGGATCCACCAAACGGCGTAGGATATAAATTTAAAACCACGGGTTTCATCAAAACGCTTTGCGGCTTTAATCAATCCTAAGTTTCCTTCGTTAATAAGATCGGGAAGTGTTAATCCCTGATTTTGATATTGTTTTGCAACAGAAACCACAAAACGTAAATTCGCTTTGGTCAATTTCTCCAAAGCACGGTCATCTCCCGCTTTAATTTTTTGTGCTAATTCCACCTCTTCATCGGCGGTAATTAGGTCTACTTTACCAATTTCTTGCAAATACTTATCTAGCGAAGCGGTTTCACGATTTGTAACCTGCTTCGTAATTTTAAGTTGTCTCATCTATCTTCTCCCTGGATTTTTAATTATGAATATGTCCTGTATTTAATTATACGCAAAGAGTCCTTAAAATGTTACAACGGCTTTGATATATTTTTTTAGGCTTTAATTTCCGGAGTGCGGGAGGTCACGATTTTTTATGGTAAATCCCGGCTTGTCTGGGGCATTCATGAAAAAATCCCCTGAAAATAATTTTCAGGGGATTTTTAAAATTATTCGAAATAGAAACTATTCGTCCCTGTTTTCTCTTGGTTTTCTGTCGTCACGGCCTCGGTCATCACGACCTCTGCTGTCTCTGGATCCACGATTATCGCGACCTCTGTCATTACGATCATCACGTGGTGGTCTCGCAACATATCCTTCTGGTTTAGGAAGCAATGCTTTTCTGGAAACTTTTTGCTTACGTGTTTTAGGGTCAATTCCGAAGTATTTCACTTCAAAAACATCTCCCATATTTACCACGTCGCTTACATTTTCAGTGCGTTCCCAAGCTAATTCAGATACGTGAAGCAATACTTCATTGCCCGGAGCAACAAGGAATTCCACTACTGCGCCAAAATCAAGCATTTTTATAACCTTCACCTCATAGGTTTCATTAACTGCCGGCTTGAACAATAAAGATTCAATTCTTGCCAATACGCTGTCAATTCCTTCCTGACTTGTACCAAGTATTTCAACAACACCTTTTTCGTCTACTTCGTTTATAACGATCGTACATCCAGATGTTTTTTGCATTTCCTGGATCACTTTTCCTCCTGGTCCAATAAGTGCACCAATGAATTCCTGTGGAATTATTTTGGTAACTATTTTTGGAGCGTGAGCCTTTACATCCTCGTTAGGAGCAGAAATGGTTTTAGTTAATTCTCCAACAATATGCAATCTTCCTGCACGTGCTTGTTTTAGGGCTTTAACCAAGATCTCGTATGGCAAACCTTTAACTTTTATATCCATCTGGCAGGCGGTAATACCGTCTTCCGTTCCGGTTACTTTAAAGTCCATATCTCCAAGGTGATCTTCATCACCTAAAATATCTGAAAGTACTGCGTGGCGATCTCCATCAGAAATCAATCCCATCGCGATCCCTGATACAGGTTTTTTCATTTTAATACCTGCATCCATCATTGCCATAGTTCCTGCACAAACTGTAGCCATAGAAGAAGATCCATTAGATTCCAATACTTCAGAAACAATTCTTATAGTATATGGGCAATCTGCAGGAACCATTCCTTTTAAAGCGCGTTGTGCAAGATTTCCGTGACCAATTTCTCTTCGGGAAGTTCCTCTTAGGGGATATGCTTCTCCGGTACAAAATGGTGGGAAGTTATAGTGTAAATAGAAAGTTTCCTCCCCTTGATGGGTTGGCATATCTATCATATTCGCTTCTCTGGAAGTTCCTAAAGTTACGGTTGCCAATGCCTGAGTTTCCCCACGGGTGAATATAGCGGAACCATGAACAGATGGTAAATAGTCGATTTCACACCAAATTGGGCGAATTTCATCTGTTTTCCTTCCATCTAAACGAAGACCTTCAGCAAGAGTAAGTTCCCTTACCGCTTCCTTTTCAGTTTTATTGTAATACGTTTTGATTAAATCCTTATTTTCTGCAAGTTCTTCTTCGGTAAATGAAGCCAAAACCTCTTCCTTAACTGCAGAAAAACCTTCGCTTCTTTCTTTTTTACCGTGTCCGCCTTTTGCAATATCATATACTTTTTGATAAGCAATTTCTCTTACTCGGGCTTCAATAGCTTCATCACTTTTTGCAGCAGCATATTCTCTTACCGGTTTTTTTCCGAAAGCTTCTGCCAATCGCAGTTGAGCTTCAATTTGAATCTTGATGGCTTCGTGTGCGAATTTAATGGCATCTGCCATTTCTTCTTCTGAAATTTCATCCATCTCACCTTCTACCATCATTACAGAATCTGCAGAAGCACCAATAATCATATCGATATCTGATTCCAACAACTGGCTACGGCTTGGGTTGATGATAAATTCCCCGTTTATTCTACCTACACGAGCTTCAGAAATCGCACATTCAAAAGGAACATCCGATAATTGAATCGCTGCAGATGCTGCTAAACCAGCCAATGCGTCTGGCATCACTTCTTCATCATGAGACATTAGCTGAATCATTACCTGAGTTTCGGTCTTATAATCCGATGGGAATAAAGGACGCAGTACACGATCCACAATTCTCATAGTTAAAACTTCACCATCACTTGGTCTGGCTTCCCGCTTAAAAAAACCACCAGGATAACGTCCTGCTGCTGCAAATTTCTCCCTGTAATCTACTGTTAACGGAAAGAAATCCATTGTGCTCTCTTTATAAGAAGAAACAACGGTACAAAGCATTACTGCATTTCCCATTCTAAGCTCTACCGAGCCATGGGCTTGTTTTGCTAATTTTCCGGTTTCGAGTGAGATGCTTCTTCCATCTCCTAAATCGATAACCTCTTTAAATGTTTTTGGAATCATAAATTTTTTTCAATTCTAATATGTAAAGTTACATATTACGTTAAACAATGGTCTCCCTTTGAATAATCCATCGGGACATGCTGAGTTGTGTAGTGGTTGTAGCAGACCAATGAAAAACTACTCTTAGCACAGGCCAGGAGCGTTAATATTTTAAATCTAAAAAAAGGAAAATTTTCCCTCCAATATATAAAAAAAAGGGGCGTTAAGAGCCCCTTTGTAATTTATTTTCTTAAGCCTAATTCCTTAACAATAGCACGATATCTTATAATATCTTTCTTTATTAAATAATCAAGTAAGCTTCTTCTTTTACCTACCAGCATAACCAATGAACGTTCTGTATTATAGTCTTTTCTGTTGGTTTTCAAGTGTCCGGAAAGGTGAGAGATACGTTGTGTGAAAAGTGCAATTTGTCCTTCTGCAGATCCGGTATCATTCTTACCTTTTCCATGTTTTGCGAAAAGGTCTTGCTTTTCTTCTTTAGTTAAATACATTCCAATATTAATTTTAATGATTTTTATGTATGAACAGATTTTCTGTCAAGCGGCAAAGATACTATATTATTATTAAAATTTATTCTGAAATTTAATTTTAATAATTAAGCTTGCTGCCGGTTTTAGTTTTGATGCTTTTGTTACCTAATTGGTTGATTAAGAATGAGGTCTAAATAAAGATTGATCTTGTCTTTTAGCTCCGATCTGGGAGTTATAAAATCCAAAAAACCGTGTTCTTTTAAAAATTCAGAAGTCTGAAAATCCTTTGGAAGATCCTGACCTGTGGTATCCTTAACAACCCGTGGGCCGGCAAATCCAATTAACGCACCGGGTTCGGCAATGTTTATATCGCCCAACATGGCAAATGAAGCTGTAGTTCCTCCGGTTGTTGGATCTGTGCTTAGTGAAATATATGGTATTTTGGCATCATCCAATTGGCCGAGTTTTGCTGAAGTTTTTGCTAGCTGCATAAGCGAAAGTGCGGCTTCCATCATTCTCGCTCCACCAGATTTTGAGATGATAAGGAGCGGAATGTTATTTTTCAGGGAATAATCTGCTGCACGGGCAATTTTTTCGCCTACTACAGAACCCATGGATCCTCCTATGAATTTAAAATCCATACAAGCAATTACAATGTTTTTTCCTTTGGATTTTCCAACTGCTGTTCGAACCGCATCTGTAAGTCCTGTTTTTTTCTGCGCTGCTACTAAACGGTCGCTATATTTTGTGGTGTCCTCAAAGTTTAACGGATCCTTGGAGGAGATGTCTTTATCCAGCTCTTTGAAGTTGTTATCATCAAAAAGGATCTTAAAATATTCCGTACTTCCAATCCTAACGTGATAACCGTCTTCCGGGCTAACGTAAAAATTTTTTTCCAGCTGTTCGGCATCTACAATCTTACCAGTAGGAGATTTATACCATAATCCTTTAGGTACATCTTTTTTATCTTCGGTAGGGGTTTGGATGCCCTTTTGTGTTCTTTTAAACCAGGCCATATAGTATGTGTTTCAGCGTTTAGGGTTCAAGCTACAGCGATTTCTTTAGCCTGAATCTGAAGATTTATTAAAAACAATATCTGCTGAAGCATAGCTGTTTCAGCAGATATTGATGTTGAATTTATAGTGTATTTATGTTGTTAAGGTCTTCAAAAGCTTTTTTAAGACGCGTTTTGAATGTTAATTCCCCTTCCCTTAACCAAACGCGTGGGTCGTAATATTTTTTGTTGGGAACATCGCTACCATCAGGGTTTCCTATTTGTGATTTCACGAACTCTTTTTTGTTGCCCATGTAATCCCGAATACCTTCAAGGAATGCGTATTGAAGATCGGTATCGATATTCATTTTTATAACTCCGTAGCTTATTCCTTCACGTATCTCTTCAACGGTAGATCCGCTACCTCCGTGAAATACGAAGTCGATGTGGTTTTCTTTAAGTCCGTGTTTTTTGGAAACAAATTCCTGAGAATTTTTCAGGATTACTGGAGTAAGTTTTACGTTACCAGGTTTGTAAACCCCGTGAACGTTTCCAAAAGCAGCCGCAATGGTAAATTGATCGCTAACTTTGCTCAATTCCTCGTATGCGTAAGCAACTTCTTCGGGTTGCGTGTAAAGTTTAGAATCATCTACATCGCTATTGTCAACGCCATCTTCTTCTCCACCGGTGATCCCCAGTTCTATTTCAAGGGTCATTCCCATTTTGCTCATGCGCTCAAGGTACCTTTTGCAGATATCCATATTCTCTTCCAATGATTCTTCAGATAGATCAATCATGTGAGAACTGTAGAGGGGTATTCCGTGTTCTTTATAGTATTTTTCACCTGCATCTAAAAGTCCATCGATCCAGGGTAATAATTTTTTGGCACAATGGTCTGTATGAAGAATTACAGTAGCACCATATAGTTTTGCGAGTTCATGAATATGTTTTGCTCCCGCAACGCCACCCGCGATTGCAGCTTGCTGATTTTCGTTCGATAAACCTTTTCCTGCATTAAATTGAGCTCCACCATTTGAAAACTGAATAATAACCGGAGCGTTTAATTCTGCCGCAGTTTCAAGAACAGCATTAATGGTGTTTGATCCTGTGACGTTCACTGCCGGCAGTGCAAACCCCTTCTCCTTTGCATATGCAAATATTTCCTGTACTTCTTTCCCTGTAGCTACTCCAGGCTTAATATTGTGACTCATAATAAATGTTTTTCAAATTAGGTTTACAAAAATAAGAAAATAAGTTCGGTTAAAACGGATAATTGATACCTACGTTATATACAGCGTTTGCGAAGTTGTAGTTTTTAAACCATCTTTCCTCCATAGGCAGGGAAGGATCATAGGTTTTAAAACCAACGTCAAAACGCAGCACGAAAAAATTAAAGTCATAACGCAATCCCATACCGGAACCTACAGCGATGTCTTTTAAATCGGAGAGGGAAGTAAAGGTAGCGGCTTCATCTTCCACAATGTCCAGAACATTCCAAATATTCCCGGCGTCGATAAAAATTGCAGAATTTAATGAACCAATCAAATTAAAACGGTATTCTGCATTAAACGCCAGTTTCATGTTGGCCTCGTTAAATTCATTTCGCCCTCCACTGCTTCCAGGGCCAAGATCGTAAGCTTGCCAGGCACGATTATCATTGGGTCCACCACCAAAAAAGCTTCGTATAAAAGGGATGCTGTTGGCATTGCCATAAGGGATGGCAGCACCGCCAAATGCCCGAATGGCGAAAATATTCTTGTTGCCCCAATCCCAATGTTTAATATAGTCGAGCTCTGTTTTAAAATATTGAGAATAATTTACCCCAAAAATGTTATAATTTCCTTGTTCATTTTTATTCAGGCCCGCTAAACTGGATACTGCCGCAAGAAAATTTCCTGCTGCCTCCACCTTAAACCGGAAACGGGAAAAATCATTATCATATAAACTCTTCTTATTATTGATAAGATACGTGAAATTGGATGCGAAAATAAGGTTGTTTTCAGTTAACCGGTTTTTTCGTTCACTAATGTTTTTTACTTCCTGTGCCTGGTTTGGAGATAATCCTGAAGTTTGAGGATCTCCGGTGGTTACATCCCTTATAAAATTTTCAGCTCCCCCTGGAATTATAAGTCGACCTGCATCATCCAGATAGGCTGGGCTTGTTACCACTTCCGGAGATTGTATGATCTCATTTAAATTGGAATAGGAATTCCGGTATACATTGAAGTAATTATCGGTATTTAAATTGCGCACGTACTGAACATTTAATAAATCCACCCGCTTGGAAATGCTCCTGGAAGGCGTCCATCTGTAATTCAGGATCGTATTGAGGTTTTGCTTGTCGAGACCAATGTTGTTTTGGGCGCTTACTCCCATGGACAAAGAGGTAAAGGGGGACATGAATTTTGGGATAAATTTTTCGGTATTAAAAGGAAGAAATATCCTTGGAAAAGTAAGTTTGATATCGGCCCCAAGTTCAAAGATATTAAAAAACCGGTCTTTTGAACTTCCCCTTGCAGCATCGGAGGAAGAGCCGATACTTCCCCTGCCTGAGATCTCAAAATTTTCAGCTCCTTTAAAAATATTCCGAATTAGTAATGATCCTCCAAATCCCACTCCAAAATCCTGAATATTGCTTTGAGAAATATCAAAATCAAATCCCAGCGAATACTTTTGTTGAGGGGTCAAAAATATGTTTGCTACAAGATCTGTATTTGTGCTATCGGCAGGATCTGGCGTGTATTCTATACTTGGGTATTTAAAAACGCGCAGGGAACTCATCCGGTTGTAGGTTCTCGTTCTGTCGGTATCCCTAAAAATTTCTCCCGGCCTAATGAAAATTGCATCGGTAATAGCGCGTGGTTTGTACTCAAGTTGATCGAAACTATAGATGTTATAACCGTTGTATTCTACGCTGTCTGAAACCGGTTTATATCTGTTTTCAAAAGTATAATCGGTGAACACATTCACCTGGCTTATTTTATGAATCTTAAAGGGGACCCTGGCAGTGGAATCGCCTTGTTCAACCTGCCGGTTATTGACGATTACCGTGGTGTTTACTTTGTAATTCGTATCAATAGTATCTGCCTCAAAACTGATATATTCCTGATCGAAATAGTAGACGCCGTTATTCCGGAATATGCGGGTGAGTCTGTCGCGTTCCGCATTGTAATCCAGTGTTCTGTACTGTATTCCATTTTGAATAATCGATTCGTGTTTATAGGCATCATAGAGGGAGTCTATTACCAGGGAGGGAATCCGCTTTCGAATGGAATCTACGATATAAGGATTATGGGAAGTAACAAAATAATCTACTTTTCCTCTTTTATTTTTTAGCGCCGTTTTTTCATAAGAGGTTTCTGCATTAAACCAACCATTATTGAAATACCATGACTTTAAGCGATTAACAGATTTTTTGGTGAGTTCATCCTCTATAATTACGGGTGCTTCTCCTGCTTTTTTAATCCCTTCATTAACTCTTACGTAGGATTGACCTAATTTTTCTACCTGCTTTCTGGAGTAAATATTGATCAATCGCTGTTCCCGGTTAGGCTTTTTGTGTAGCCAATTTTGAAACGTTGAGTCGGGATAAGGTTTTGCCAGGTTATAAAGATGCAAACTAATGGGTACCCCAAGTAGTTTGGCGTTAGGTTTTTGGTATAACTGATTGTAGATACGGGCTTCTTTTAGTTTTTCGCCATTTACGAAAATAGTGTTCTCCTTTAAAAGTAATTCATCGCTTTGAACCCGCTTTATCGCATTACAAGAGATAAATAGTATAAAGGTTAAAATAATAAACGATATTTTTGCGAGGAGGCGTTTCAATAAGAGTTAATTAAGAATTCAAAAATACATTATTTGCATGATTAGCAAAAGCCAAATTAAGTTAATAACAAGTCTTGAGCAAAAAAAAGCCCGAACAAAAAACAGGCTTTTTATTGTAGAAGGAATCAAGGGGATTTTAGAAATTCTGGCTTCAGATTATGAGTTGGATTCCTTATTTACCACCGAAGAAATTTTTGACGTTCCGGAATCTAAAACCCACCTGATTAAAGAGGCCGATTTAAAAAAAATAAGCAGACTCAAAACTCCTCAAACCGCAGTTGCCTTATTTAAAATTCCCGATGTAAAGACACCGGATTTGAATGGATTGATCATAGCATTGGACGGAGTAAGAGACCCGGGAAATCTGGGAACGATTATTAGGTTGTGTGATTGGTTTGGGGTGAAGACTCTTTTGTGTTCCAAAGATACGGTAGATTGTTATAACCCAAAAGTAGTACAAGCCAGTATGGGAAGCATCACCCGGGTTCAGGTGGTTTATTTGGATGTAGCGCAGGTTATTAAGGATAATCCTGAAATCCCGGTTATGGGAACTTTTTTGGAGGGGGAAAATCTATATGAAGCCAATTTTCCTTTAAGCGGGATCCTTGTTTTGGGAAATGAGGCTAACGGAATCTCCAAAGAACTTGAACAGATGGTTTCCAGAAAATTAAACATTCCTCAATTTGGGGATTCCCAAAATACAGAGAGTTTAAATGTAGCAACGGCAACCGCTGTTTTTTTAGGAGAATTCCGGCGAAGGGAGAACTATTGAAACGTGAAGTTTAAAAACACCCCTCTTGTAGTCATTCTTTCAACATTTTCCAAGTCTGTTGGTCCCTTCACGAGCTCATTGTTCATGCCGAAAACTCCACGTAAAGAAGGTGAAAATTTGAAGTAATAAAAATATAAATCAATTCCAACCCCTACTTCATAGTTATAGGTATTTGTTCTAATTCTTGTAATTGCATCGGGATTGTTTTCGTTGCTCGACAAATTTAAAGAAGTTGAAACCCCGCCAACTACAAAAGGTTTGATGTTGTTGAACCTATTTGCCGAAAATTTCAATAAAAGGGGAAAGTGAACGTAGGTGGAATTTATTTGATCTATTTCCTGTGTATAGGTAGCCCTTAGCAATCTGTTATTAAAACTTACTCCAGGTTCAAATCGAAGGTCGAGGTTATTGGTAAGTTTTAAATTTCCAATTAGCCCCACGTTAAAACCTATACTTGTTTCTATGATTAAATCACTTCCAGTTGCAGAACCAGGTGTGAAATTTTTATAATCAAAGTCGAAATCGTAGGTGTTGAAACCCAAATAATATCCGTAGGACCATCTTTTTTCATCAAAATTTGGATTGTTTATAATTTGATCCCCGGAAAATAATTGAGCATTACCTTGAAAATAACAAAACAGAAACCCTGTAAGCAGTATGAATTTTTTCATATTAAGTTTTAGATGCGGTATAGATGGTAGCTACTCCAAATGTTTGAGGCTTATCTTCTACATTTATAAACCCAATTTTCCTTAAAATATTGTTGAATTTTTCTCCATAAGGAAATGCCGCAGCACTTTCACTTAAATATGAATAAGCAACCTTGTCTTTAGAGAACAACTTTCCTATGATGGGGAGCATCACTTTGGAGTGAAAATTATATCCCTGCTTAAATGGGAATTTTGCGGGAACCGAAGTCTCTAAAACCACAAAAATACCATTCGGCTTTAAGACTCTGAATATTTCTGCAAGTCCTTTTTCAAGGTTTTCAAAATTACGCACTCCAAAAGCTACGGTAATAGCATCAAAAGTGTTGTTTTCATAGGGTAAGGCTTCAGAATCTGCCTGCACCATTATAATTTTTTCAGAAAGATTCTCCTGGGCGATCTTTTTCCTGCCTACGGCCAGCATCCCTTCAGAAATATCAAGTCCTATAATTTCTGAAGCGCTGGTTTTAGCAAGACTTATGGCAAGATCTCCCGTTCCCGTGGCAATATCCAGAACCTTTTTAGGTTTGGTCGCTTCTACCAGAGCAATCACTTTTTTTCTCCACTTAACATCAATTCCAAAGGAGATAACACGGTTAAGCCCATCATAATTCCCTGAAATATTATCAAACATTTGTTCGACCTGCGCTTTTTTGTTAAGCTTTGAATCTTTGTAAGGGGTGATTTTTTCTTTCATTTTAAAAATTTGAGCAAAGATAAGTGATATGTGATAACTGACTTTATAAGTTTCAGATTTTATTGTGAAACTTGGTTAGAACCGTTGCTTATTGATCAAACTTTCATCCCAATTGATTCACTTGGTAAGAGGAACCTTATTGCTGTTGGAAAAAAGCTTTCTGTAAAACCCTTAAAAAGATAGGAGTTTTATTTATATGCCAAGGAATTAATGGATTGTAGATTTTACTGTACCTTTGAGTTCTTGAAAAATCTTATCGCATTATATGAAGATAATAATTGCCGGTGCCGGTGAAGTAGGCTTTCATCTCGCAAAATTACTTTCCTATGAATCACAGGATATTACCCTTATAGATAATAACAGGGACCATCTTGTTTATGCAGATACTCATCTTGATATAAGAACCATAAAAGGGGATGCAACTTCAATTTCTATTTTGAAGGATGCTAATGTGAAATATGTGGATTTGGTGATTGGTGTAACTTCCAGCGAGTCTACAAACATTACCGTTTGTGTTCTTGCAAAGCAATTGGGAGCTAAAAGAACCATCGCCCGGATCTCAAATACCGAATTTTTAGAAAATAAAGAAGAACTTGGTTTTGTGAAGTTTGGAATTGATGAATTGATCTCTCCAGAGGCTTTAGCTGCCGCAGAAATTGCCTTATTGCTAAATCAATCTGCATTTAGTGATAGTTACGAGTTTGAAAATGGAGCTTTGATGATGATAGGGCTGGACCTTTCCAGAACTGCTATGTTTGTAGGAAAAACCGTGAAGGAAGCCGCCGAAATATTTCCGGCGTTAAATTTTGTTCCTATTGCCATTCAGCGGTTTGGAACGCAATACACCCTTATACCAAGAGGAGATACTCAGTTTAAAGAAGGAGATCAGGTCTATTTTGTCACTACCCGTGACGGGGTTGAGGTGTTATATAAACTTACAGGGAAAGTAAAACATTCCATCAAAAACATCATGATTCTTGGTGGGAGTAAAATTGGAAAAAAAACCGCTCGGGATCTCAGCAGGAACAATTTTAATGTAAAACTTATAGAAAGTGACAGGGAAAAAGCTTTTGACCTTGCCGATGAACTTCCGCAGGTTTTGGTGATTAATAGTGATGGTAGGAATGTGGAACTCCTGGAGGAAGAGAACATTCATGATATGGATGCTTTTATTGCGGTTACCGGAAATTCAGAAACAAATATCATGTCCTGTCTGGTAGCCAAATCCAAAAGCGTGAAAAAAACGATTGCCCTGGTAGAAAATATGGATTATTTCCAGTTAAGTCATTCCATTGGAATCGATACCCTCATCAATAAAAAATTACTTGCCGCCAATACTATTTTCAGGTATATAAGAAAAGGGCAGGTGGTCGCGATGACCAAGTTGAACAATATGAATGCCGAGTTATTGGAATTCATTGTAAAAGCTTCTTCCCAGGTATGTGACAAAAAAATTAAAGATCTTGATTTCCCCCGTTCCGCTATAATTGGTGGAATAATAAGAAATGGAGAAGGTTTGATAGCGCTGGGTGATTTTTATATTAAAGCCGGAGATAGAATTGTGGTATGCTGTTTACCAAGATCTATAAAAAAGGTGGAAAAGCTCTTTGTATAATGCCTAAACTGAACTATAAAGTTATTCTCCATATTATGGGATTGCTCCTTTTATTCAATGGAGGCTTTATGTTTACGGCGGTTTTTGTGAGTTGGTTTTATGATGATGGGGTTACCCTGCAGGTTTCTTCCGCAGCATTTTTAACCTGTTTTCTGGGAACGCTTCTCATGTTTGGTACCCGGGGGCACAGCAAGGAACTTAAAAAACGGGAGGGGTATATTATTGTAACTTTCGGTTGGATCTTCATGGCGCTAAGCGGTACCCTGCCTTACCTTATAAGCGAAGCAATTCCGGGATTTACAAATGCTTTTTTTGAAACCATGTCCGGCTACACAACCACCGGAGCTTCTATCTTAAACGATATTGAAAGCATGCCTAAAAGTCTTCTCTTTTGGCGAAGTTTAACCCACTGGATTGGAGGAATGGGGATTATAGTTTTGGCAATAGCCATACTTCCCTTGCTTGGAATAGGAGGGATGCAGCTTTTTGCTGCTGAAGCGCCCGGCCCAAACGCCGATAAACTAAAACCACGAATTACCGATACTGCTAAACGTCTTTGGCTTATCTATTTCTCTTATACCGTTGCGCAAACAATTTTGCTGAAAGTTGCAGGTATGGGAATTTTTGATGCCGTAAATCATTCTTTAAGCACCATGGCTACCGGAGGGTTTTCTACAAAAAATGCCAGTATGGCGTTTTGGAATGACCAACCCTTAATTCAATATATCGTTATTGTATTTATGTTCCTTGCTGGTACCAATTTTGTTTTGAGCTATTTTGCTTTTAAAGGAAGGATCCAAAAAGTGCTTCATGATGATGAATTTAAATGGTATCTCACCTTTATTGTGGTTTTCACCGCAGTTGTTTCTATGATAATTTATTATCAGGCCGATGTTTCCCTCTCCTCCATTGAGCATCCTATGGTGTGGGGAGAAGCAGAAAGCGCATTCAGGCACGCACTTTTTCAGGTTTTGGCTATTGTAACAACAACAGGGTTTGTTAGTGCAGATTATACGTTATGGACTCCCTTTCTTACTGTATTTTTCTTTGGAATTATGTTTCTGGGAGGTTCTGCAGGGTCTACAGCGGGAGGAGTAAAAGTTATGAGGCATCTTATTTTAATACGTAATGGGATGGTAGAATTCAAAAGAAGTTTGCATCCAAATGCCATTTTACCCGTACGCTATAACGGCAAATCCATAAATCAGGGCATTGTATTCAATATCCTTGGATTTTTTATACTTTATATGCTGGCATTTATAACCGGCGCCCTGGTTTTTGGGTTTATGGGGCTGGATTTCATGTCGGCCATTGGTGGCGCTGCCTCTTCCTTAGGAAATATAGGACCTGCCTTAGGAAGTTTGGGACCTGTTAATAATTATGATGTGCTGCCCGAGGCAGGAAAATGGTGGTCGGCATTTTTAATGCTGATTGGGAGGTTGGAATTATTTACCGTTTTAATCCTGTTTACGCCATTCTTTTGGAGAAACAGATAAGCACTTCTTCAATCAAAAAAAATCAGCCAGAAATTATCTGGCTGATTTTTTTTAGAATAGTTATTGAAATTTTTAAACTTCAGAAACAGCAGCTTTTATCCTTTTTAAAGCTTCTTCTATTTGCGACTCGCTGGCGGCGTATGAAAGCCTTATGCATTCCGGATTTCCAAATGCATCCCCTGTTACAGTTGCAACCAGCGCTTCTTCTAATAAGAACATGGAAAAATCTGTAGCATCTTTTATAGAATGGCCTTTAATTGTTTTTCCGAAGAAATACGAAATATCCGGGAAAACGTAAAAAGCTCCTTCAGGCTCTGTGGTTTTAAAACCTTCTATTTGATCCAGTAATGAAATTATCAATTTCCGACGCTCCTTAAAAGTGTCTATCATAGGCTGAATTTTGCTAACCGGTGCTTCCAGCGCGGTAATTACTGCACGTTGGGCAATAGAGTTGGCTCCGCTGGTTATCTGGCCCTGCATTTTATTGCAGGCTCTGGCAATATATTCAGGTGCACCTATATACCCTATTCTCCATCCGGTCATGGCAAAAGCCTTGGAAACTCCATTAACGGTGATCACACGATCGTACATATCTTCAAACTGAGCCATAGATGCGTGTTCACCAACAAAATTTATATGCTCATATATTTCATCGCTCACAACAATGATATCCGGATATTTCACCAACACATCTGCCAGGGCACGTAATTCTTCCTTACTATGCTTTCCAACATTGTTGCCGTCCTTGATCATACGGTCGAGTATCTTCAGCTTCTC
>JAWOHC010000242.1:0-4287 GCA_046496275.1 Gillisia sp. | reverse complement strand
CCGGAAATGTACTCTTTGATCATATAGACCTGGAGTGGAATCCTCATGGCCATGAACCGCCCGGAGTTTACGATATTCCGCATTTTGATTTTCACTTTTACTGGATTTCCGAAGAGGAAAAAATGATGATCAACAGTGAAGCACTGGCCGATGTTTTACCTGCTAACGAATTTTGGCCTAACACCTACGTTCCTACTCCCGGGTTTGTGCCTATGATGGGGAAACACTGGTTGAGCCTGGCATCCCCTGAAGCTAATGATGAAATATTTTCACAAACATTTATTTATGGTTCCTACAACGGAAAATTTATTTTTCATGAACCCATGATTACCATCGATTATTTTAATGAAAAGACCAGCACCCAGTATGTATTGCACCAGCCTGCCGCATACCAACGTGAGGGGTACCGTTATCCTACCATGTACAGCATCAATTATGATGAAGCGGAAGGGATGTATACCGTAATTCTGGAAAATATGGTGCAACGCTAAATTTTCCCCAACATTCACAAAAGAAGTGGCTGTCCGAAAAGTCATTAAATTCGTCATTCTGAATTTATATCAGGATATAACTTGTTGAAATTCAAAACATTTTAGAAGCTGAAGTAAATTCAGCTTGACGGAAGTTGGTCTTTTAGACAGCCACTTTTTTATATATTAAGTTTTTGTGCTAAAGGGCTTGTTTTCCGGACGTTTTTAAGGATTAAACTTATAAAGGAGTGTTATATTTGGAATCTTAGAATCCATATTCACTTTAAAACGATTAAATGAAAAAAACATTATTGTTGATCACTGCATGCACATCCTTGCTTTTTGCACCATTGCATGCTCAGGAAACAGACCAGGTTATTGAAAACATTATTAAAGAAGCCAATGAAAATTCCCAGCTTGAAAGTTTAGGACACCATTTAATGGATGTCATCGGGCCACGTTTGGTAGGAACCCCCGAAATGAAACAGGCTAATGACTGGGCTGTAAGTACCTACGAAGGCTGGGGAATCTCTGCCGAAAATGAACAATATGGTGAATGGCGTGGCTGGGAACGTGGGATCACTCATATAGATCTTATCGAACCAAGGGTGAGAAGCCTTAGTGGAATGCAACTTGCATGGAGTCCCGGATCAAAAAAGCCTGTGATTGCTGAGGTTGTTTTGCTTCCTGAAGCACAGGATTCTGCTGCATTTGCAAAAGTTATGTCTCAGGTAAAAGGAAAGCTGGTAATGATCTCTATGCCTCAAATGACAGGGAGACCAGATTATAACTGGGAAGAATTTGCTACCGAAAAATCTTTCGACAAAATGAAAGCAGACCGGGAGGAACAAACCAATGCCTGGAGAGAAAGAATCGGAAAGACCGGATATAACGGAAGAAGCCTTCCGCAAGCACTTGAAAATGCAGGTGCAGTTGGAATTATTACTTTAAACTGGTCCCGTGGATTTGGGGCAAATAAGGTGTTTTCTGCATCAACCAAAAAAATCCCAACCATAGATCTTTCTCTTGAAGACTACGGAATGGTTTATAGACTGGCTGAATCCGGCAATAAACCAAAATTGAGAATTGTTGCAGAATCTAAAGAGCTGGGAGTTGTTCCGGCCTTTAATACCATCGCTACTATTAAAGGGACTGAAAAGCCCGAAGAATATATCATACTTTCTGCCCATTTTGACTCCTGGGACGGTGCTACCGGCGCTACCGATAACGGTACCGGAACTATCGTAATGATGGAAGCTATGCGTATTTTAAAGAAAATGTATCCCAATCCTAAAAGAACCATTATTGCAGGTCACTGGGGAAGTGAGGAGCAGGGGTTGAATGGTTCCCGTGCTTATGTGAAGGACAATCCTGAAATTGTTGAGAATTTACAGGCATTGTTTAATCAGGATAATGGTACAGGGAGAGTTGTAAATCTTTCCGGAGGTGGTTTTCTTCATGCTTACGATTATTTAGGAAGATGGATGGAAGCTGTTCCTACTGACTATAAAAATGAAATTGAATATAATTTCCCTGGAACCCCTGCCGGTGGCGGATCAGATTATGCCTCTTTTGTGGCTGCTGGTGCTCCCGCTTTTAGCCTGAGTTCTATAAGCTGGTCTTACTGGAATTATACCTGGCATACCAACCTGGATACCTATGATAAGATCGTTTTTGATGACGTTAGAAATAACGCGATCCTAACCGCAATTCTGGCTTATAAAGCAAGTGAAGATCCTGAAACTACTTCAAGGGAAAGAGCTACCCTTCCTAAAAATTCAAGAACCGGAAAGCAAATGACCTGGCCAGAACCAAGAGATGCTACCAGAAAAGGTGGATTAGACTAAGTAAAAAAGTTAATTATTTTTAATGAGCGGCTGCATTCCGGAGAATTTTTCCTTCAGATTGTTAGCCGCTTTTGTATATCCTCCATCGGCTCCATCTACAAAATGGATATGCTCATCTGTAGACATATCCTTTACATAACAGGACATTACACTTGCATTGCTCACGTGAAGGCCGTATTTGATCTTATACGATTTTTCAAGTTCGTCCAGAAAGGAAATCAATGCAGCCCGTTGTTCCGGGGTGCCGGAGATCACGGTGTTTATCCGGCCGTCAATGGTTAGGGTATCGGTGAGTTCAACCAGTTTTTCAAGATACTCTTTTCCGGCCTGGCTATGCTTCAGATAAATATCACCAACCTTAGTTTTAAACCAGTTTTTTATGAAATACAAACTGTTATACCCTCCAAGTTTCACCTTCATTTCAGATTCAAGCAATCTTGGTTCCTGGCTGAGCTCCAGGTGTTTTACAGAAATGGGTTTCCGGCGTTTCGGAGATCCATAAATGTCATCAATAGCATTCAATACCTGGGAATATATTTTTGAAGGTTCCTGATTGCCGCATCCGCTCACTATTAAACTTATTACTTCCTGGCCTTCTTCAGGTGGTTTAATCTTTTTCCATTTGCATTCCATTCCATCAAGATTCAATGGGAATTGATCCGCCGGAAATTTATTTAAATGGAAGTCTTCATCTTGTTTTATATGGTTTTCAGCATATTGTAACCCATTCCCTAAAACAACCGGGATACTAAAAGCATCGCTGATCTTTGCTTTGGAGATAATTAATTCAATATTTTTTTTATAAATTTCACCCACAGAAATATGGCCAATTTTTAAATTGAATCCGAAATTTTTAGCGGTGTTCTCACGGTGTTTTTTCAATGCAGAAATACCGCTTTCCAGAAGTTTTTCGGGAACCAGCATCACGGCGCCATCCCCTCCAAAGAAAAAAGGGATACTAATATTTGCTTTTGCCGCAAGGTTTAAAATAGCGATCACACTTCCGGTGGCTATAAGGTTTACATCCTGATGCCGTCCTTCCTGGATCGCTTGTGAAGAATTTTTTATATCTGCTGCCAAAATATGCCAGTCTTCAGGAACCGAAACGAACCGGGATTTGTCAGCGATTAATTCGCTTAACCGAATATCCTGACTAGGTAAATCTGAATAAAAAGTTTCGGTAGCGATATCCATTTTTTAGATGTGTAGTCGTTAAATTCAGAGAAAATTTCCAAAAACAGGATCTCTTCTTCAGTCAAGCTTAGCCTAAAAAAAATAGTTGTAAACCTTCAGGAATATTCAGGATTTTTTATTCAGAATAGTATCCCTTGTTAAGAATCTATTTTGATTTCCGAAGGTTCGGTGCTGAAAGCTATTTTTTCAGGTCTGCTCCTACAGGAACTGCACAATCGTGCCCAGGTTGTCCATGAGGCGGATTTTTTACCGGTGCCGCATCACTGGACCAAACAGGGGAAACTCCAGTTGAAACAGGTGGAGGAGTTTGAATAGTAGTCGTATTTCCTGCTGCCTGATCTAATGGTGCTCCTACCGGAATTTCACAACGGTGCCCGGGTTGTCCATGCTCGGGATTTAAAGTGGGAGCAGTATTGGAATTTGTGGACTCAGCTTCTGTTTGAGCCGGAGTAACTTCATTTTTTGCTTCATCTTTACAGGAGACCATAAGGGAAACTCCCAATGCGATAATTGCAATACTTAAACTTCTTAATTTCATATCTGGATATTTATTGTTTTTTATTTAGTCTCCCAATCTACCGGGAATAATTGGCATATTTTCATTCTTGTTTGCATCGAATTTCGGTTATGCCATTTCATGCCAATGGACATACCTGATTTAATATATAAAATAACTTACGGAAGTACATGGTTTTTAACAGTTATTTTACGATCCGGTTTAATTCTTCTTCAGTAACATCAAGCAATCCTGATGCGGGTAATCTAAGGGTCATTTT